>NZ_DFBY01000023.1:7824-65084 GCF_002366815.1 Psychrobacter sp. UBA3068
ATCTTACAGACTTAAACATTAGTGGTAACCAGCTAACATCACTGCCTGAAAGTATTGGTAACTTAAAAAAACTGACACGCTTAGAAACTTGGAATAACCAGCTAACATCACTGCCTGAAACTATTACTAACTTAAAAAATCTGACAGACTTAAACATTAGTCATAACCAGCTAACATCACTGCCTGAAACTATTGGTAACCTAGAAAATCTTACAGACTTAATCATTAGTGATAACCAGCTAACATCACTGCCTGAAACTATTGGTAACCTAGAAAATCTTACAGACTTAAACATTAGTCGTAACCAGCTAACATCACTGCCTGAAAGTATTGGTAACTTAAAAAAACTGACACGCTTAAAAACTTGGAATAACCAGCTAACATCACTGCCTGAAAGTATTGGTAATTTAGAAAACTTAACAAGCTTAGACATTAGTGATAACCAGCTAACATCACTGCCTGAAACTATTGGTAACCTAGAAAATCTTACAGGCTTAATCATTAGTGATAACCAGCTAACATCACTGCCTGAAAGCATCATCAATCTCACTGAATTATTCTATATTTCACTTTCAGGTAACGAGCTTAATAATTATTCCGATAAAGTTAAGGATTTTTTAATTCAACTGATTAATAACAATGCTCTTGATGATTGGCAACCTCAAGATTTTGTTAAAGAACAACCGACAGACAATATTATTGAGTCATATATTCACAGTGTACCTAATGAGGTAAAAGAAACTGTTAATTTAGATGACTTTGACCTTAGTGAACTAGAACAAGAAATTATAGACCGCTTAGATCAAATCATTGTTAATAATATTGCTCACTTTAGAGAGCAAGGTGATTTTAAAGTCAGGCCAGGCTATGGTTATGATAAGTTCTATTTAGACTGGGTTGATGGTTCGTATGATATGAGCCTTCAAAGCTTGATTCACTACATTATGTATGAAGACGGTATCTATAAAAAAGTACTGAATAAAAATCAGTATGCTCGTCTTCTCCATATAGTCAATGAACAACCTGAGTCAATTTTTAGTGCTGATGAATTAATTGATGAAAATTACAGTCAATTACAATATGACTTTTTAGACTATTTTTACTATACATCCATTAAGTTTGTATACGATAAATTAACAAGCCTTGATTTTGATGTCTCTGATGCTTTTTCTGAATACCTAGGAATAGACCCATATTAGGAATAGACCCATATGATGAGGATTATGACGAGGAAGATGATGAAGACTACGAATTAGAAACTGAAGATTGACCCCTGCCGTCAATCCCGTAGACTTAAACTTGGGAGATTTTAGTTACGCAGCTTGACGATAATAATCAAACCACACCTGTCTTGGCGTTTTATAGCCCAAGCCCTTTTGAATCCTCGTCTGATTGTAGTACAGCTCGATATAACTGATAATATCATTGATGGCTGTGAACCTTGTTTTATAGTCTTGATGATATACCAGCTCATTCTTTAATACGCCCCAGAAGCTTTCTATCGGAGCGTTATCGAAACAGTTGCCTTTGCCGCTCATTGAGCCTATAAATTGATGCTGCTTAATGGTCGTGTGGTAGGCGTGACTGCAATACTGGCTGCCTCTATCAGAATGCACAATTAGTCCCTTGCTTGGGCGTTTATTCTTAATTGCCATGTTAAGCGCACGACATACTAAATCTGCGGTCATGCGCTTGTTAATAGCGTATCCGACAAGCTCTTTAGTGTATAAATCTTTGACTCCAGCTAAGTACAGCCAACCTTCGTTTGTCCAGATATAAGTAATATCGCTGACCCAAGACTCATTGGGACGCTTGGCGTCAAACTGCTGATTCAGCACGTTGTCATAGACCAGTTTATTGTGATTGGAATCAGTATTGACTTTAAAGCGCTTATGACGACGGCACTTGATGCCGTGTTCCTCTTTAATACTTCTAACCATGTAGGGACTGATGTCATGGCCTTGATCACTTAGATGCGCATGTAGACGATCTACGCCATAACGCTCATATGTTTCAGTATGAGCGGCTTTGACTAGTAGCTCGCAGTGATTACGATGTATCTGCTGATCACTAATGTCACGACTTGACCAGTCATAGTAACTTGATGATTTAACCTTTAATACACGGCACATAGTTGTGATGCTAAATATCTGCTGATTGTCTTTGATAAAAGCGTACTTTACTAGCTGTGCTTGGCGAAGTACGCCGTCGCCTTTTTTAATATCTCGCGCTCCTCCTCAGCAACTTTAAGCTGGCGCTTTAGCCGTTTTACTTCTTCAAGGGCGCTCATAAGATCAGGATCGTATTGTTCAGTGCCCACAAGCTTGCCCTGATTGGCTTTATTCTGCCAGTTAGATAAGGTTTGCATGGCGATCCCGAGCTGCTTTGCAGTAGCTGAAATATTGCCATTATTATCCGCTATCTTCTTGACAGCTTCTGCTTTAAATTCTGTGCTGTAAGTTCTAACTTTCTTGGTCATGGTAAACTCCTCGTTGAGTCGTTAGTTTACCAAGTTTACTTGTACGGTTTCTTCAGCATAGCTCAGGGCCCAAACTGTGCCCTGCCCTAAACTCTCCAAATTGAAAGGGCTACCCTAGATTGTTTTACCTACCTAAGACAACCCTTTATTTTATCGTGCTTGGCGTCACAAACACCACTCACCCAACCGCTTATTTTTTACGCTACTCTGCATCATCTAATAACTTATTCAGCTCGTCCACCATTGCGTCATCTATGATGTTGTCTTCTACATAGTTTACTATCTCGTCTATGGTCGTCAGATCCATTTCCCGAATACCTAAGCGGTCCAGCTGCTCATTAATCGACTCTAAACTCTCACCATCTTCAGAATCGTCTAATAGGTTCTCCTCGTACCTAACTCTGACGAACCAATACATTTTTTCTAGTACGGTTTGTTTTTTGGTTAAAGTAGAATACCCATCACCGTAAATAAACAAATTAAAATGATAAGGTATCTCTACATCGTTAATGGAAAAAGTACGCTGACACTCTAATGTGTAGGCTCGAATCTCTTTGTCTTTAACGCCTTCGTCTTCTTTATTATCTTCATCATACTCGATCGCCTCCTCTATCAACTCACCTAGTATTTGATAGTCGCCTACTTTGATTTTATGATTGTAAATAATGCTAGAATCCGCGATTGCCTCAAAAATAACGGCACTGACGTCTAACGTATGATCATCAATGTCATAAAACTCTTTGAGCGCTGGCAAAAACTCTGTTAGCTTTTCTTCAGGCACTGAAATGAGAAATTGCTGCTCATATATTTTAATCATGTCTTCAGGCGCATAAGTGTTTGCAGTATCAGTCTCATTTCTACCTGTCGGCTGCAAAGGTAAAAAGTTGTATGGGTTATTGTCGGTCATTTGGAACTGCCTTTTTATTTGGGTTAGCTTTATTAAATGTCTAACATTATCAATTTGTACGCATCTCTAAGCACGTTTCTACTTTTCAATATCACAGCGGCTAAAAGCCTGTGGCGTATTGTCTCTCATTCCAACGCTTTTAGATATATAGTCATAAAAACGCAGGCTCAATCACTACAGTTTATAAAAACTGACTGGTGACTATGTCTCTATGCCTCTGTGTCATGGCATTCAAAACAGAGTGCCAATCTAGCGATCAGACCCAACCCTTTTCCAAAAGCTGCTCGGTATTGCTCACTTTAAAGTCACTACATAAATCAAAAAATGCCATCGGATCTTCAACCTCATCGAGCAACTCTCGCTTATTGAGCGCCACAAACATCGCCAGCGCATAAGCCGCACTATGGATAGATTTTTTAGGATTAAACGTAATATCAGTAAAAGCTTGATACTGCATGACCGCCTCGTGCAGCGAAGGATTTTGTTTTAGAGCATTCACATATAGCCAATCATAAAAGGTGGTCAATGGCTCGATACTCCACTCCATACCAAAATAGTTGTAGCCAATGAGTTCACCTGAGGCCGTTAATCGCTCGTCTTTTTTGGCTTGTCTTGGCGGGGCGTTCAGCAAGTCGATGTAAGGTCCACCATGTTCAAACACCTTACTGGCATAAAAAGCGTTTTCGACACTATATTCTCTACCATCATGCTCATTCGTTAGCTTCAAGCTCAGTGGGCTTAGCGGAAAGCTCAACTTATTACCCGATTTACTAGACAGCTCTAGGACGTGGTTAAAACCATACTTTTTACGAATGACTTGATGCAGATCATTGATAGATTTTTTCTTCTGTCTACTCGCAAACCCCACATGCCGCTCAAACCTCACCATGTCCGTTTTTACCAGATTGTCACTGTTGACTCTAGGCATAAATACGGGTCTGTGTTCTACAGCATTTTGGCTTTGTTCCAGAGGATTCTGTTTTGTTTCCATAGCAATGTGCCTTATATATCAATGGTCTTGTATAAATGTTCTTTCATAGCGGATCAGACATACATAGTAGTTATTCAATGTATGGAACCGCTCCGACTGTATCGAAGGCTGATTTAACCCTATCAGGCAATAATAGCGGTCAAGGTTAAACGACTATAATACCGTTTTTCAAACTCAAAAGCTGGCACATAACCCGTCACACGGTACAAACGAGCCTTATTAAACCTCAGAAGCGTCCCTCATTTTACGATGGAACACCCAGTAAAAAAGACTCACAACTAATTGCGAGCCTTTTCAGATTAGACACTCTCATCATAGGGATGAGTATTTTGTATTAGCACACAGAATCGTTAGATTTTGGCACTGACAGTCCAAACAGGGGACGCATGTACAATGCTAAAAAAGTGCCTGCCATGGCGAGTATGCCCCAAATATAGCCATGCAAGCTAAAAGAAGCAATACCACCAAAGTAAGCGCCAATATTACAGCCGAATGCAAGACGGGCACCATATCCCATCATCAGCCCACCAATTACTGAAGCCGCAAAATTGCCGACCGTAATCTGCGTGAATTTGAATAAACCACCGGCAGCCGAAGCAATAAATGCGCCAATGATGATACCGATATTGAGTACAGTCGTTGAATCTGCAAAAACGGACGTGTTAAGCGCGGCTGCATTCGCCCCTTGCCAATAGCCCCAGCTGGCCACATCGACCCCTAAGCCACTAGCAATTTTAGAGCCCCACAATGTAAATGCGGACGTAATACCCCAAGGCTGACCACGGGCGAGCAAGGTCAGTGCATTCAGCAGTGCTAAAACAATTGCCGCTGCAAACAGGGGCCAAGAACCGCGAAAAATACGTTTCCAGCCAGATTCTGAAGGCACAGGCGCCATCTTAGGGGCATTTTTCTTTTTTTCAACAACTAATGTCACCCATGCGATGATACCAAAAACAGCAAGAGATAGCAGCCAAGCACCTGTATAGCCAAAGCCTGTAGAAGTGGCCAAAGAATAAGGGGCGTAGGCGGGCATCTCTTCTGTCCAGAATGGCAGATGATAAGCACCAATCGTGGCGCCGACGATAAAGAAAATGAACGTTATAAACATAACAGAACGCCCACCCCCTACAGCGTAGAGCGTGCCCGAAGCACAGCCGCCGCCAAGTTGCATACCAATGCCAAATACGAACGCGCCCACGACTAAACTGACACCTAACGGGGCTACGTAGCCTGCAACCGGACCACCAAAAAATGTGGTGCCATAAGCAAGGATTGGCGCAAACAATGTCACCGCGACAGCCAGCATCAGCATATGAGAACGCATCGCCTGCCCATTGCCTACCGCCATCATCCGTCTAAACGCCGAGGTAAAACCAAAACGAGCATGAAAGAGGGTGTAGCCTAACAAAAGACCTATGCCCAGAAGCAGTGATTGAGAGATGTGCTGGGTATCAAGCAAGTAGATAAGCAAGATCAATCCTGCAATGGCGCCTCCTGCTATTAATATTTTCTGCGGCGCATTTAACGCAAGACTGTCTCTTAAAATAGGATCTTTTGTATCATTTACAGGTTGAACTCTCGTCATAGTATTCAAAGTAATGCCGTCCTTCTCCGATGCCTTTAATCGGATATCGTTATATAAAAATTTATAGTGAAATATTGGGGCGTATGAAGCTGTTAAGGATTCTCAACGAGCAACGCAGCGCTACATCATAATCTTATTGTCATTAAAGTAAATATAAGCACACTAAAATAATAAGAATTAACATATGAAAATATGGAATAAAAGAAAACAGCCAAACAACTCCATCGATACTAAAGCAAATTAGGCTGTTATAAAACGTGAAAAACCCTTAATAAAAAACGGCTGAAACCTGTACTTATCAATCCAAGCAGTAGATGAGCCATTATTCACGAAAGCGCGTTCACTAAGGGTATGTCTGGGAAGTTACAGAAATTATGCCAAATTAAACATACTCGCCACCAGAGTATAACTGGGTCTATGGCAAACTTATTATCAGGTTTGGAGGTATACGGCTCGTTACTCTCGCCACCCAAACTGACAAACGCATACGTAAAACGCATGAGCTTTTAGCAGATAGCCTATTTTAAGGTCAGGTTACATTTAGTCAAAACATAATATTGCCTCACTAAAAAGGAAAAAGTGTGACTGTTGCAATAAACCCCAGCATAAGTACGCCGTCGTACATCCCGCCCAACACCTTTGCTGATTATTTATCTAATCAGTATCGCTATTGTTTGTTCTTGGACATGGATGGCACGCTGGCGGATTTTACGCTTAATCCCAAAGACAGCGCCATTCCAAACGCCACATTGACACTTTTACAAAAAATACAAAATCATGGCGTTAACGTCGCCATCGTCACCGGACGCAGTCTTGATGAAGCAAAAAAAATGCTGTCTCCTCTACAGTTACCGATTGCCGCCACTCATGGGCTAGAAATAGCCTTTGATAGCAAAGAAGACAGTGATAATAGTAATGGCAATAATAGTGACCACATAAGCGTTGCACATGTTGATGCTACCGAGCTTACCACTATCAGGCAGCGCATCATCCAATCTTGTCTGCCTTATCGTGATTTCACGATAGAAAATAAGCCATATTCCATTGCCCTACACTATCGGTGTGATCCTACTTTAGCGGATGCAGCTTATACCATAATGTCAGCAGTATTAAACCATCATTCCAATTGGACATTAAAACAAGGGAAATATGTGTGGGAAATCATGCCAAAAGGGGCAGATAAAGGGACAGCGATTTTAACCTTATTAAAGAATATGCAAAACAGCGAAGACTTGTGTCCTATCTTTATTGGTGATGACATTACCGATGAGGCAGGCTTTATAGCTGTGCAAGACAAAAATGGGGCTAAAACAGTAAAAACACACCAAAAAACAGCAAAGGGCATGGGTATTAAAGTAGGCGATGAGCGAACGTGCGCCCATTACTATGTGCATAGTGTACACGAGGTACGGGTGTTGCTTGAGAGCTTCTTAAGCTTTTGTCAAAGCCACCTTGCTCTACCATCTGACTTAGCAGACGCTAACACCTCTCCTATCAAACACCCAATGAGACACGTTATATGAGCCGTTTAATCGTTTTATCTAATCGGGTTAAAATGCCCGACAACAATCCGATGGCAGGCGGCCTTGCGGTAGCACTGCATGATGTATTAATAGAAAATCCAAGTATTTGGATGGGCTGGAATGGCAAGATTTTAGATCCTTGTGTCGATGGTTTTAACGACTGTGCGACCAATGCGTTTAGCAGTAGCAAACCACCTACTCTAGCAAGCGCTGACGCTGACGGGCAAAGAGCAAACCCAAAAGTCACCTATATAACCACTGCTCTAACGACCAAGCAGTACCAACATTTTTACTGCGGATTTGCCAATAATGTACTGTGGCCACTGTTGCACGAGCAAGCCAATTTAATCAGCCAAGCCCCGCAAGATTATGCAGGCTATCAAGCGGTAAACCATCTTTTTGCCAGGCAATTAAAAAAAGTGATTGAACCGGATGACGTGATTTGGGTTCATGATTACCATTTTTTAAGCGTGGCGCATTACTGTCGACAATTAGGGATAAATAATCGTATTGGCTTTTTTTTGCACATTCCATTTGCCCCACTGGCATTTTGGCAGCAACTTGACCAAAGCCCTGAATTGATTGAACATCTTGCCCATTATGATGTACTTGGTACGCAAACTCAGCAAGATAAAACCAACGCTATAGCCGTCTTTCAGCATTATTTAAACGGCCGCTTTTTACAACACAGCCCTTTACACAAGTCGTATAACAGTCAAGACTTTACCCCGTTTAACCGATTCGCTGGGGTGCATTTAACGCTCAATCTAGATTTATGCGCCACGCACTGTTTAGCAATTAACGCCTACCCAATCGGTGTGAACGTTGCAAAAATCCAGCAGCAGATCACTCGTTCATCTTCACGTCTACCCTCACAAACGGTAAAACACCCACAGCAAGAAAACGTCATAAAGCCCGCCGCACAGCAGATAATTGCTGTCGATAGAATTGATTACTCCAAAGGTTTATTGGAGCGTTTTTCAGCATATCGCTATTTTTTACAACAACATCCGCTATATCAAAACCAGCTAAAATTACTGCAAATTGCCTGCCCTAGCCGCTTAGACCTACCTGTTTATCGCCGGCTTTATGACAATGTCCAAAAAACCGTCCATGGTATTAATCAGCAATTTTTGCCTAGTGGGGAGCAAACGCCTACGTTTAAAACCGATGACTGTAGCGCCCACGACAAAGCTAACGATTTTATAAATAACTGGCAGGCAATTACGTATAGCGAAAAAGTATTAAATCACGAGGCACTAATGAGGGCGTTTTGGCACAGCGATATCGGTTGGGTCAATTCGCTTAAAGATGGGATGAACCTAGTCGCCAAAGAATACATTGCCGCCCAAAACCCTGAGAATCCAGGTGTGTTAATGCTATCACGTTATGCAGGGGCTGCTGAACAAATGCAAGCGGCGGTCATTATCGATCCGCACCAGCCCAAAAGCATCATACACGGTTTAAAAACAGCTTTAGAGATGCCACTTGCCCAGCGAAAGGAGCGCTATCATGCGTTGTTACAGGGGTTACAGCAAGACAATTTACACGCTTGGCAGCAAGATTTTTTAGATGATCTATACGATGTCAAAAATCATCCCACAACCAACGAGTGTCCAGCTACCGTCTAAAGGCCTGATCCACAATAATCATTAGGAAATCTCCATGGTAACGTTAGAGGCAAAAAATCCTTTATTACAAAACATTAAGATCGCTATAGACGACATTATCTCCGCTGATCGTCAGACGATTGACACGTTGGTTATCACCGATAAACTGCGGCACGACATCTTAAAGCGTTTAGTCACTTATAGCGACAAAATCCCCCATCCTGCCAGTGGTGACAGGACAACCCCACACACCTTAATGCGTTGGCAAATTTTGGCATATGTGGCAGGCATTGATTTAACGATTGCTAAATGGTTTGAGTCGCACTTAGACGCCCTAAGTATTTTACATGAAGTCAGCTATAGCGAGCGGGGACAAGGACTATGGGCAATTTGGGCGGCAGAAGGTCATCCTGACCCCATACGTTATCAACAAGGCAAAATCAGCGGCTCAAAGTCATGGTGTTCAGGCGCCAATATCGTGGATCATGGGCTCATGACTTATCGAGATGAGAATGGACAATTGCAATTACTTGTTGTGAATATGCAGCAAGACGGGATCAAGATCGACAACGGAGCATGGCAAGCGGTCGGCATGCAAGCCACTGATACAGCTACCATACAGTTCAATCAAGCAGCAGCCAGTCATGTTGGCGCGGCAAACGCGTATTTAGAACGCGTGGGCTTTTGGCATGGCGCGGCAGGGGTAGCTGCCTGCTGGTATGGCGCAACGGCATCTATAGCGACCTATTTGATAAAAGGGTATCAGCGTAAACCGCACGATTTTAAAGCCATGTATCTGGGACAGATTGGCACAGCATTGGCCGTCACTCAGCAGTATTTTCGCCATGTGGCTCACTTGATAGACAGCCAACCAGAACACAGTCATGAACTTGCCATTCGCCAATTAAGAGTGAACGTCGAGCAGTTGGCGCGTGAAGTCATCGAAACCGTTGGACTGGCATTGGGCGCAGCACCCTTTTGTGGTAATGCCCATTTCGCAAGGCTATCAGCGGATTTGCCTGTATTTATTCGCCAAAGTCACGGCGCGTTTGATTTACAAAAAATTGGCGAACTATCAAGTACTTTAGCCAGCGAAACAATCAATGAATCAACGGATGGACAGGAAGATATATGGCAACTGTAACCACCAATATGTCAGAACATCCTGCATGGTCTGACCTAACATTTAGCGATAATGAGGCAGCGGGCAGTACCGATACCGTAACCGATTATACGGCCACTTCTGAACACAATCATCCGATTGTCGGTGACCGTGTGATTGAGGGCGATGGCACCAGTCAAGACGCTTGGCAGAATTGGCAAGGACTGCAAGACTTACCTCGATTGAATCTTGCACAAAATTTTTTGCCGCATCAGCGTGTGTGTGTCTTTGCCCCGCATCCCGATGATGAAATCTTGGGCTGCGCCGGTATGCTGCAACAACTGGCGGCTAATGGCAATCCTATCATCTTGATTCATGTGACCAATGGCACACAAAGCCACCCAGACTCACAGATTTATCCGCCACAAAAACTTAATGTCATCCGTCCACAAGAAAGCCTTGCGGCCTTAAAAGCATTGGGCATCGCTCAACAAGTCACGACTATGACTCTAGGTTTAGCAGATGGTGATGTATTTGCACAACAAGCCCCGTTTAACGAAAAATTAGCCGCTATTATTCAGCCTGACGATATTTTAGTGACACCTTTTGTTCACGATGGCCATCCTGATCACGAAGCCACAGGACAGGTGGTATCTGCTTTTGCCAAGCAGCACAATTTGGCCTGTTATCAAGCACTTATTTGGGCATGGCATTGGGCAAAACCGGATGATGGCCGCATTCCTTGGCACTGTGCCCTCAGAGTTGATTTAACCGCTGAGCAATTACAGCGTAAAACGCAAGCCATTGCCTGTTTTAAAAGCCAAATCACTGTTGATGAAAGTACGGGCAACCCGCCCATTTTATCGGCGCAAGCCATCGCTAGAATTAGCCAGCTCTGGGAGGTTTATTTGTATGAACCACATGTCTGAATTGACAACGCCAATGACGCTTACCGCTGATACTGATACTGATACTGATACTGATACTGACAACCAGTCTGACAGCTATTCAGCCACGTATTTTGATGCGTTATATAGCGACAGTACCGACCCATGGCAATATCAGACCCGCTGGTATGAAAAACGCAAACGTGATATGTGTCTGGCGGTCCTGCCCCAAGCACAATATGGCAATGCCATTGAATTGGGCTGCGGCAATGGCGTTTTTAGCGAATTACTGGCCCGCCGCTGTCAGGCATTGACCTGTATAGATGGTAATCATCATGCGGTACAACTTGCCAGTCAACGCTTGGCAGCGTTCTCTCATGTTAGGGTGATTCAAGGGACGATTCCTAACGCCCTATTCACTTTTAAAGAGGCATTTTTAGGATCTGATCCTTCATCAGACCATCCGCTTGTCAATCAACCACCCTTTGATTTGGTTGTCATTAGCGAAATTTTATATTATTTATCGCCAGACGAGATTGATGCGGTGACCACTTGGATCGGTCAAAACCTTGCCATAGGCGGCACATTACTGTGCTGTCACTGGCGCTACCCCATTGATGGCTTTGTGATGACGGGCGACACGGTGCACCAACGCTTACACCAAGCATTTAATTTAGCAAAGCGTGGGACAAACAATAAGAGCGCTCAGCAAGTGGCTTTTAGTCATCAAAGTGAGATTATCGATACCGATTTTTTACTAGACGTTTGGCAAAACACTTCAAATTCAGTCGCTATGCAAGAAAACTTAATATGAGGCGTACGACAGCTAGCAACACAATGGGTGGTACATGAATGAGATAAAAATCGGTATTGTGATTCCCGCTCATAATGAAGCGATGACAATGACCAATTGCCTCACGTCGGTTCAGACAGCCATGACGCAGCTGCCGCCGACCATTACGGCGTACCCTCTTGTGGTGCTGGATAGTTGCACCGATGAGACGCTTGCATTAGTCAAAGCCGCAGGTGTGGATTACCTATGCTGTCATTATCACTGTGTGGGACGGGTGCGAGATATGGGTATTCGCCATGCTATCAAAAAAGGCGCAACGTGGATTGCCTGCACAGACGCAGATTCAATCGTAACGGTAGACTGGCTGATACAGCAAATCGCCCATATGACGCAGCAGCCTACGGATATAATTTGCGGTGTGGTGAGCGTGGATAGCTGGGCGCATTTAGCACCGCAAACGCGACAAGATTATATCAATCACTACCAAGACAGTATGGGACATCGCCACATTCACGGCGCAAATTTAATGTTTAGCAGTGAAGCATATCTCACGGTTGGTGGCTTTGCTCCATTGCCTTGTCATGAAGATGTGGATTTGGTTAAAAAATTTGAGGCCCAAGGCTATGCCATCACTTGGAGCAATCAGGTCCGTGTGATTACCAGCAGCCGTTTAGAAGCTCGGGCGGCAGAGGGCTTTGCCGCATTTTTGGCGAATTTAGAAAAAAGCCATTTATCTGAATGACCTCATCAAGGGTTGAGTTAAAAAAAGGTATCCCGTGCTGCATGAGTGATAATGCTCGGCCATTTTTTTATACAATCTGCTGCCATCCGGATGTGGCGTCATACTCATCTTGATGGGCAAACAAGGGATGCGCTTTGGCTTCATGTAAGCTCAGTACAGGGGTCACGCAGACATCAACCGAGGCAAAGACTTGTTGCCAATAGGTAAGCGTTTGACTGGCAAATTTTTCTGCGATTGTTTTGGTTGCCGACTGGCTCTCAATCATGTGCGGCATAACGCCCCGTTGCCAGTGTACGTCTTTAAGCGCTGGCAACTCCAGCACATCGCACAGTCCTTGCCAGAATTTTAGCTCCAATGAGCCAACCGCCATATAACGATGGTCGGCAGTTTGGTATAAACGGTAGCAAGGCAGTGCCCCGCCCAAAAAGTCATGCTGCGGCATGGGACGCTTACCTGTGAAATTCTCAACCAGTGCGCCGGTTGCCTTTGGCATGACCATGTGTTGATATAAGCTATGGGTCATACTGATCGCAATATGACGACCTTTGCTGTTACGCTGGGCGGCGAATACAGCAGCAAGTATAGCAATCACTGCCGTATCACTACCGCCCGCTAAATCAGCAAACTGGACATTCGGCATGGCCTGCTCACCTTGGGCGGTCTTTAATTGATCAAGGACACCGCTCATGGCCATAAAGTTAATATCATGACCTGCTTTATTGGCCCAGTCATGATTGACGCGGCCCTCAGCTTCCATCGTGCTGTCTGTGACTCCATACCCTGTGATTGAGGTGATCACCAGCTTTGGGTTGATGGCGTGCAGCGTTTGGGCGTCTAGGCCCATACCTTCTAGGACACCAGGGCGGAAGCTATCTAACATGACATCTGCGTCTTTAAGATGAGCTTTAATGGCCTCAATACCTTTAGCATCACGAAAATCATGTTTTTCGGTGGTCTTGCCATGATTCAAGGCGGTAAACAAGTCACCAAAAGCTCTGGCTGGGTCACCATTTTTGGGTTCGATTTTGATGATATCTGCCCCCAAATCAGCCAGCAGGCGCGTGGCAAAAGGTCCGGGTAGGTTACGAGTCAAATCGACCACTCGTAACCCTTGCAGACAGTCAGTCATTTGTTCATGCATTTGTCCACGGTTTGGTAACTGTCTGTCAGTCATCTGAGAACACCTCGCCTTTGTCTGCCATTGCTAACAAAATCTGAGCAGGCTCGAAACGCTCCCCGTATGTCGCAGCAAGCTCACGGCTACGCGCAATAAACGCGTCTATTCCCATGGCATTGATAAACTGTAGCGTACCACCCTGATATGGCGCAAAGCCCCAACCAAAAATAGAACCAATATTGGCATCAGCGACAGAGCGTACGACGTTTTCTTCATAACACTTAGCGGATTCATTGACTTGGATAAACATCAACCGATCGACCAAATCCTGCTGCGGTGGTTGCTCGGTTTTTGGTGGGTATAGTTTCATCAATTCAGGCCATAAGTATTTATCGCCATTGTCTGAGTACTCATAAAAGCCTTTGCCGCTCTTTTTGCCTGCGCGGTTGTACTCTTTTACCAGTGTCTTGAGAATCTCATACGATGGGCGTACAGGAGTTGACTTTCCTTCTGCGGCCATATCCAATTGCTGCTGTTCACTAACGTGTAGCGCAAGACTCAATGACACCTCATCTTGTAACGCCAGTGGCGGCATCGGCATCCCTGCTTTCGTGCCAGCCACTTCGATACGGCGTGGATGAACGCCCTCACCTAACATGGCGATACCTTCTGAGACATACGTGCCAAACACACGCGAGGTATAAAACCCACGACTGTCATTCACCACGATAGGCGTTTTGCCAATTTGCAGCACATAATCAAAGGCTTTGGCTAAAGTCGCATCATCGGTTTGCTCGCCCATGATGATCTCAACCAAAGGCATCTTATCAACGGGTGAAAAGAAATGCAGACCAATAAACTGATTTGGGCGCGTGCTGGCTTTTGCCAGTCCAGTGATGGGAAGTGTGGAAGTATTAGAGGCAAAAACCGCTGTTTTAGCAATGACGGTTTCGCTTTGCTGCGTACACTTGGCTTTGATGTTTCGATTTTCAAATACCGCTTCAATGATAAGGTCACACTCTGCCAAATCGTCGTAGGAAACAGTTGGCTTGATACGCTCTAATAGCGCTTGTTTTTGCTCTAGAGTGGCGCGCTGACGACTGATAGCTTTATCAAGAATCTTAGCAGAGTACGCTTTGCCTTTTTCCGCCCCTGCTATCTCGGTGTCCAGTAGCACAACGTCAATGCCCGCCTTGGCAGTGACATAAGCAATGCCCGCCCCCATCATACCAGCGCCCAAAATACCGACTTTTTTGCTTTGTGTGCGCTCAAACCCTTGAGGACGCGACTGACCTTTTTTAATATTGTTAAGCTGAGTCCATAGCGTGTTGATCATGTTTTTAGATTCAACAGAGAGCACACAAGCCGCAAAGTAACGCGATTCAATCTCAAGACCGGTGTCGATATCCACGAGGCACCCTTCAAACACGCAAGACATGATGTGCGTAATCGCTGGATAATTGCCGTGCGATTTTTGATTGGCCATGGCTGGCGCCACTGAAAATACTGGCACTACCTGAGGATGCTTGCTATCGCCACCAGGGATTTTAAAGCCTTTTTTATCCCATGGCTGCTGGGCACTTGGATTGGCCTTAATCCATTCTTTGGCCTGCTTTAGCATATCTACTTTGTCAGTGGCAATGGCATCAATCAGACCCATGTCTTTAGCATTGGCTGGGCGCAGCTCTTTGCCTTGCGTCATCAGCTCAAGCGCCGCTTGAATACCGACTAGGCGCGGTAAACGCTGAGTACCGCCGCCGCCTGGCAGCAAGCCCAATTTGACTTCAGGCAGTCCCAGCTTCATGTTAGGTGCATCGATTGCAACACGATAATGACACGCTAGGGCAAGCTCTAAACCAGCGCCAAGTGCTGTCCCTGTCAACGCTGCAACGACAGGTTTTCCTGATGTCTCAAGTTTACGCAGACTACCTTTCAGATCTTCAGCCAACTCAAACGCTTGCTCAGCGGTTTTGATAGTAGCCAATTGGTCAATGTCGGCACCGACCACAAATGTCTCTTTACCTGACGTCAAGATTAAGCCTTTCACAGACTCATCGTTGATAAAGAGGTCTGTCATTGCCGCAAACGCCTCGGTAAAACCATCACCGATGACATTCATTTTACGCGTACTTTGATCAATGATGACAGTCACGATGCCATCGTCATCACGCTGGGCAGAAAAGCCTTTCAGCTTATTAATTAAATCCACACTGTCTTTAGCCCCATCTTTTACACTATTGTTTATAGTCATGTTTCGTCCTTTGAATAGTCCCTTAATTACAATGCTCTTCCCATCTGAACCAAATCAAGCTAATAAAAGCATATCAACCTGTTCGCGCTCAATGCTCTAGACACGCTCAATGATCGTCGCAATACCCATACCGCCGCCCACACATAGGGTAATCATCGCCGTTTTTAGGTCACGACGTTCTAACTCATCTAGGACAGTCGTCATGAGCATGGCACCTGTTGCCCCAAGCGGATGACCCATAGCGATCGCGCCGCCATTGACATTGACGATATCGAGCGAGAGTCCAAAATCATCAGCGGTACTCAAAGGCACAGCAGCGAACGCCTCATTGATCTCCCACAGGTCAATATCTGAGGCTTGCATACCCGCTTTTTTGAGAGCTTTTTGGCAAGCGGGCGTCGGGCCTGTCAGCATAATGGCAGGCTCTGAACCAATCACTGATGCCATCGTGATTTTAGCGCGTGGCTTAAGACCTGCTTTTTGACCAGCAGCGGCACTACCGACTAAACACAGAGCGGCCCCATCGACGATACCCGAAGAGTTGCCAGCATGATGCACGTGGTCAACGTTCTCAATGCTGGTATACCTGTCTAATATGACGCTATCAAAGCCCATTTTCCCGGGCACAATAAAAGAGGGCTTAAGTCCCGCTAACGTCTCAACATTGGTGTTAGGACGGATGGTTTCATCTTTGTCCAACAGTATCATGCCATTGATATCCGTCACAGGAACGACGGACTTATCGTAGTAGCCTTTCTCCCACGCATTAGCAGCACGGCGATGCGACTCGGTGGCAAAGGCATCAACGTCAGTACGGCTAAAGCCTTTGAGCGTCGCTATAGTATCTGCGCCAACCCCTTGCGGCACAAAATGCGTCGCTTCATTGACCCGGGGGTCCATATACCAAGCGCCACCATCAGAACCCATCGGTACGCGGCTCATGGACTCAACCCCACCTGCCACCACCATGCCCTCCATACCGGACATGACCTTGGCGGCAGCCAAATTGATAGACTCAAGGCCTGACGCACAAAACCGAGACAAGGTGACACCCGCGACACTTTGTGCCCAGCCAGCGTCGATAACCGCGATGCGTGCAATATCAGAACCCTGCTCACCAACTGGTGTCACACACCCAAGCACCACATCATCAACCAAACTGGTGTCCAAGTGGTGACGCTGCTGCATCTCCTTTAATAAGGTGCGCGTCAACCAAGTCGGTGATGCCTGATACAAAGAACCATCCTTTTTTCCTTTACCACGCGGGGTACGGATAGCCTCATAAATGTAAGCGGTCTCAGTCATAAAAAATCCCTTTTTTCTTTTATCAATCAACAATAACTAGCGCAATTTTATTTTCAACGAACCATAAAACGTACTAACTTTATCCAAAAAACGGCGGCAAACACTTACATAAAGCGTGACGCCAGCTCTTTCATAATCTCATTGGTGCCACCGTAGATCTTTTGTACTCGAGCATCGGCATACAAGCGAGCGATTGGATACTCTGTCATGTAGCCATAGCCCCCAAAGAGCTGGACGCACTCATCAATCACGTCACATTGTTTTTGCGTCACCCAGTACTTAACCAGTGAGGCATGAGGAACGGTTAATTTACCTTCTAACATGGCATCGATAGCGGCATCACACATACTGCTAGCAGCAAGATAATCGGCGTAGCATTCTGCCATCTTAAAGCGCGTATTTTGGAACGACCAAACTGGCTTGCCAAAGGCTTCTCGGCCTTTAACGTAATCTAGTGTCAAATTGATCGCAAGCTTCATTGCACCAATCCCTGATATGGCAATGATCAAACGCTCACGGGGCAGCTCTTGCATCATCTGAATGAAACCCATGCCTTCTACTGTACCCAAAAGGTTCTTTTGGGGCACACGTACATTACTGAAGAACAGCTCTGAGGTGTCTTGTGAAGTCATACCGATCTTATCGAGATTACGACCACGCTCAAAACCAGTCACTTTATCGGTTTCTACCATAATAAGTGAGACACCTTGAGCGCCTTTATCACGATCTGTCTTGCAAGCCAGCAAAATCAGATTGGCATGCTGACCATTGGTGATAAAGGTTTTTGAACCATTGATAATATAGTCCTCACCATCTTTTACGGCGTAAGTCTTGATATTTTGTAGGTCTGAGCCAGTCCCAGGTTCAGTCATAGCAATCGCGGCCACATACTCACCAGTCGCCATCTTAGGTAGCCATTCTTTTTTCTGCTCTTCTGTACCATGAGCCAAGATATAAGGGGCGACAATACCTGAATGCACCGTCCCACCAAAACCTGACTGATTGGCCTCTGCTTGTGCATAAAGAAGCGCCGCTTCATGGCCAAAATCTCCGCCGCCGCCGCCATACGCTTCTGGTATTGATGCGCACAAAAACCCCATCGCCCCTGCCTCTTCCCAAGCCGCGCGATCAATCATGCCGTTTTTGCGCCACTGCTCATCCTTTGACTCCCAACTTTTAAACATTTTTAGCGCACTGTCATAAACCATTTGGTGCTCTTCAGTCATCCAGTTTGGGGTAAATTTTTCTATACTCATGTTGTCTATCCTTGACGAGGGTGAATGGGTAGTGGGTAAGCCAAACTTATCTAAAGGGAAATCACTCTATGTATGGTAATATGTATTACCGTTAAAAACAGATAATAAACCCTTGTTGATTGCTCACACTGAGTACTTATACTAGGATAGTATCCGTACTCGCGCAACCACTTAAACAACAATGGTAATACCCATTACTCATTTTGTTTGTGTAGTAAGTTGGTTGGGCGACTTAGGGCTTGCGTAGAAAATGTCTAAAACACACCAGCACACAGGAAGCATAAGGTATGAAAACGACCAGTCAGGTAGATCACGTCACTGAGGCCCGGCACCTATCCCCTTTATCCGCTATGCGCCCTACCACGCTGGACAATATTGAAAAAGCCGTACGTAAGCTATTTGCAGGTTTTGATGCTAATGAGGTCACCATGGCGCAGATTGCGAAGACCGCTAATGTCTCATTGCAAACCCTTTACAAATACTTTGGCGACAAACAAACCCTGTTTTATACCATTATGGACAGAGTGTTGGGACGACTAGCGTCACGGATGATAGATCACCTACAAGGTATTGATAGCGTAGAGGAGCGGCTGCGTAAGACGTTATGGGTATGCTTTGACTTTGTCGACTCCCATCCCGACGCGGTGATGGTGTTATATTCGGTGTCAGAACTACACTTTCGTAATATCGCTATTTATGAGAACAAAGAGCTGATTGACGCGTTTTTGACGGTGTTAGAAGATGGCCAAACTCGTGGTGTGTTAAATGACACAGTGCCACTTTATACACTTTTTGACGTGTTTATGGGGTTTATTAACCGCCTTGGACTGATGCATATCATTCGTCAGACAGAGACACCCATTATTGCGGAGTTCGATGCGCTGTTTGTGATTTTATGGCGGGCAATCTCTAAACCTGAATGACCAATCAAGGCATAGATATAGAATATATCGCTTAAAACGTTGGCTTTGACAATAAAAAAAGCCTCACTATAAAGTGAAGCTATATATTGCTTAAAATGTTTGTATAGTGAGTTCAGTATAAAAGCGACACAGTGGGACTGAATGAATTTTTTGCAGCCTCTGTCTGCGCAGGCACAGCACGCCAGAAAAATTTATTCCAGTTCCACGTCAGAATATGATGTATCTGTTTTATTTAGAATTGACTATATATATCCCATCTTTTTATGGCTTATCTACCAAAATCTCTTCACTCAAGTTAACAGGCCTTTTATATAATCACAGAACTTACACACCACTAGACTTTGGTAAGCCGTACGTCACTCTATCCACCACTGTATTATTTTGTTCAGTAGTCAGTCGATAGCCTTTGATTATCCCGTCATACGGCAAATGCCCTTCATACTGCTGATAGTGCTCACAAATACCTTCTTGCACTATCGACTCCCGCTCTGCCTCATCCAGTGTGGCAAAACCACGAGGTAGATGGACCTGAGCGAAACGTGATGCGGCGGCGCGAGACATCCAGTTTGCCCCGCTAGTAAAGTGAAAATCCACATCCGCTCGTAAGTTATATTGGGGCAAAGGATTGGGGGCATGGGCTAATTTGTACTTAATCTGCTCGATGTCTTCTGCAAACGGGGCATAAGGTATTTCTAGCACCACAAACAGCTTCGCTAAAAAATCATCGGCTGTAAAGTATTTGTCTATATAACTGCCATCCAGCCCAAGATGCTTATTCGACAGTACGTGCCGCAGGCGATCACAGGCGGGTATGGTATGCTTCAGAGGATAACCCATGGCTTTGACAATGTCTTGCGAACACAGCTTAAGTGCCTCTATTTGATTGACTGCATATTGCGCCAGAGGATGACACGGACGGTAACGACGGGTGTACTTGGTATGATTGACTTTGGATTGGTTGGCCGTGTGGCTCTTGGTATTGAACACCTTAGACTCCTGTAACTCCGACAAAAAAGTATGAAATAAGCCCAAACAGGCAAATAAAATCAGGCACAAATGAGGATGTCGGAGTACAGGCTCATGCGCTTTACCAGAGTTATTTTATATCGTGCTGGAAGTTGCAAGGTTTGTCCGTCGCCATTGGATTGCCATAATGGCTAGCGGTACAAAACTGTTAAACCCACGATAGGTGATTCACTGATGATAGCATACCAGATGATAGAAAATAAATACTGTTACTCATGTTGTTACTGGTAACCAATACTATTATTAATCTTAACCTTTTAAAGCGTGTTAACAATACCAGACCCTATCAAGCGTCTGGTTATAAAACAGCATTCTTTATGACCAATAGGTGGACAGGGGTTATCCATGAAACCCCAACACTCCTTTTATATCGTGTTACTTCTTGCTTGAAAACCGATGCTCATTAGCAAAAAACTACTTTAACTTATCCCTTTGAATTGGTATCTTTCCCTCCTTTCTTGACCCCCTTATATGTCTTATCCCACTTTTCAGCTAATTTTGCTGTATTAGCCTCTTCTTTGTACTGGATTTTATGAAACACAACCTTGAGGTGAGCTCAGACGCTCGCCGAACTCAGTATTTTCAAGTTTTTTTGATGGGTGTGAGCGCATTCATTATGAACACGACCGAATTTGTCCCTGTGGCCTTATTAAGTGACATTGCTCAAGATTTTTCTATCACCACGGCAGAGACAGGTTGGATGCTGACGCTTTATGCTTGGATTGTCGCTGCGATGTCATTGCCGCTGATGCTGCTGACCAGTCGCTTTGAGCGCAAGCGTTTGCTCTTAGGTCTTTTTGCCGTCTTTATTGCAAGCCATGTCCTGTCAGTGTTTGCATGGAGTTTTGATGTGCTGCTTATCAGTCGCGTTGGGATTGCACTGTCCCATGCGATATTTTGGTCAATCACGGCGGCGATTGCCATACGCGTGGCACCTAAAGGTAAAAAAGCGTTGGCGCTTAGTGTGCTGGCGACGGGTACGTCGCTTGCGATGGTGCTAGGTGTACCTTTAGGACGATTGATTGGTCAATGGTTTGGCTGGCGCGCGACCTTTGGTGGTATTGGCATCATTGCCCTCATTGTCTTTATCCTACAAGCGAAGCTCTTGCCAACCCTGCCTAGTATGTTTGAAGGCTCTTTTCGAAAGATCCCAGAATTGCTCAAAAATCCATTGTTGGTCTGTTTGTATTTACTGATTTTGCTCGTCTTTACCGCACACTACACTGCTTACTCTTATATCGAGCCTTTCATGCGGCAGGTTGGCTCAATCAGTGAGAACCTAGCGACTTTTGTATTGCTACTTTTTGGTGCCGCAGGTATTTTGGGTAGTGTGATATTTAGCCGCTGGGGTGACAGTTTTAACACTAGGCTGATGCTGATATCGACGATACTGATGCTGGTTTCTATGCTTGCCCTGCTCTTTGCCGTAACCTCGATATGGGCACTTAGCTTGATTGCCTTACTTTGGGGGGCCGCGCTCATGCTACTGATTATTTCTATGCAAGCCAAAGTCATCATGGTGGATGTGAGTGCACAAGACATGCTGATGTCGATGTTCTCAGGTATTATTAATTTAGGAATTGGGACAGGCGCGTTGTTCGGCGGGTATGCAGTGACGCATATCTCTTTATCCAGTGTGGGCTACGTTGGGGCTGCTATCGCGAGTGCCGCGCTGCTACTGATGTTATTTATGATAAAGCGCTTCCCTGAGCTGGGCAGCAGACTCGGCTAAGCAGTAAGGAGCGCTGGTTTTAATAGTCCACTTTACCGCGTAAGGCTTTGGTCTTGCCGCGCTGGGTTTTTTGATCGACACGTTTACGCTTGGCGTTTCTACTCGGTTTGGTAGGCTTGCGGGTCTTATTGACATACGTGGCTTTTATGATGAAGCTGCGCAGACGTTCAAACGCATCGATTTTGTTTCTTTCTTGCGTGCGAAACTGCTGGGCTTTAATGATGAGCACACCTTCTTTGGTGATTCGGCTGTCTTTACTATCCAGCAGGCGCTGCTTATGAATATCACTCAAACTTGAGGCGTGGATATCAAACCGCAGATGAATCGCAGAGGAGACTTTATTGACATTTTGCCCGCCTGCTCCCTGCGCGCGTATGGCACTGATCTCCACTTCATTGTCATTGAGGCTAATATTATTGCTGATAAAAATCATAGGGTATTTTGATAGAGTCTTAGTATGTGTGGTTTATGATAAAGCATTATTTCACCGCTTGCCACTTTGCCAATAACTGACGGCAGCGCTCAATCACGGGCGCATCGACCATCTCGCCCTCTATTTTAAACACCGCCTGCCCGCTTTGTTCATACTCTGCGACCACACGCTGCGCAAACTCAAGCTCACTAGCTGTCGGTTGTAGGGCTTGTTGGACAGTGGCTACTTGCTTGGGATGAATACACAGCATCCCTAACATACCCATTTGCAACCACAACTGTACGCGAGCGCGCAATCCTGCCCCGTCGTTGAAGTCAGGGTAAATGGTGTCGATGGGCGGCGCTAACTGATGTATTTTCGACGTTAAAATTAATTGATAGCGGATTTGATTGGCAATGATATCCGCTGAGGGCGTGCCTGCTTGCACGCGCAGATCATTGCACAAGTCTAAAAACCCATAACTGAACGCGATCAATCCAGTTGTTTTTGCCATGCTATCTATGTGATATAAACCAGCGGCACTTTCTATTAGTGCGATGACAGGTAGACCAGTACGCTGATGCACGTATTCAATATCTGCTGCTTTTTCCGCTTTGGCCAGTAGCACACCCGCTATTTTAGGCATTTGCTGGCATAGCGCTATGTCTTTGGGAAATGCTTGACTGCCTGCTTGATTAATCCGTAGCCAAATCGGCTGATGATTTTGCGTGTCATTTTGATCGTCATAGTATTTTTTCAACGCCTCTCGAGCTTGTGCTTTATCCTCTTGGGCAACGGCATCCTCCAAATCAACAATCACTGCATCTGCATCACTGGCAAACGCTTTTGCCACTCGATCGATCCGAGTCGCTGGGACAAATAACCACGTTTTGTTTTTAGAGATGGCGGCTGCTATATTGTCGTTCACTGCATCCATGGTTGACCCCCTTGTTTTATTTCCGTCTCTGCCATTTTGGTTGTTTGCGTTTATTATGCCATTACCGAGCTGGTTTTCGTATAGGGAGGGTCGTAAACGCGATGCGATAGTAGAGGTCTAAAGAAGTTTTGTGTCCAATTCAGGCGTTAAACCAAAAAACCGCACAGAGATGACTCTTATGCGGTTTTTTTAAACACGGTCTCTGTGCTTCTATCAGCAATAGAAGCTAGGCGAGCATGCCGCCATCTACCACCACGGTCGCGCCTGTGGTATAGCTCGATGCGTCAGACACCAGATATAATACTGTGCCAGCCATCTCATCGGGATCAGCCACGCGCCCTAAAGGGATGGCATGCAGCGCCATTTTTAAGACTTTATCATTGGTGGTCAAGGCAGAGGCAAACTTTGTATCGGTCAAGCCTGGCAATAACGCATTCACACGAATATTTAACGGGCCACACTCTTTTGCAAAGGCTTTGGTCATACTAATGACAGCCGCCTTAGTGATTGAGTAAATACCTTGCTTGTCACCTGCGACCAAACCATTCACGGATGCGGTATTTAAAATGACGCCGCCGCCCTGCTCGCGCATCATCTTGCCCGCAGCGGTCGACATAAAGAAGTAGCCGCGAATGTTAACTTCAACGGTCTTATCAAAAGCCGCTAAATCGGTGTCTAAGATATGCCCGTAATAAGGGTTGGCGGCGGCGTTATTGACCAAAATATCAATCTGACCAAATTCACTTTTGATATGCTCAAAAATCGCATCAATCTGCTCCATATCTCCCACATGACAAGCAAAAGCACTGGCTTTATGGCCATCAGCAATAATGCTATCAGCCACCGCTTGGCAAGCGTCGATTTTGCGGCTAGAGACAATCACGTGAGCCCCTCTTGAGGCAAGCAGACGTGCAATAGACTCGCCAATACCGCGGCTGGCACCCGTCACCAAGGCAATCTTACCGGTTAAATCAAATAAATCTTTCATCGTTATTCCTTATATTTTAATAAATATTTTAGACACTAAGCCAGCATACCGCCATCGAGGGTAAAGGCATGACCATTCATAAAGCTGCTCTCATCACTGGCCAGCCATGCAATCGCACCAGACACCTCATCAACTTCTCCCAAACGGCGCAGTGGGCTGGCCTTAATGGTGGCTTGCTGCGCGCGCTCGTCCATATTTGCCATGGTATTACGCACCATTGGTGTATCAATAAAACTTGGACACACCGCATTAAAGCGAATATTGACACGGGCGTATTCATGGGCCGCAGACTTGGTAAGCCCCATGACGCCATGTTTAGCGGCACTATAAATAGACAACATGGGCGCAGATCGCAAGCCTGCAATAGACGCCACATTAATCACATGACCACCGCCATTTGGTGCCATACAAGTAACCGCAGCACGCATACAGTGCCAGACGCCTTTTAGGTTCACTGCGATATTACGGTCAAAATCTTCCTCAGTTAGCTCATGCATGGGGGCAGGTTTATGGTCGATACCAGCGTTGTTTACCACGACATCGAGACCACCAAGCGCTTGCACAGCAAAAGCAAATAACGCTCGTACTTCATCGCCACTGGTGACATCTACCTTTTTAAAGGTAATGCTATTGCCAGCATCTTGACCTTGCTTGGCGATGGCAGCGCCTAGTTCTTCTGCCCTGTCACCAATCACGACTTTTGCGCCGCGACTGGCCAGTAGTAACGCACTGGCGGCACCGATACCAGACGCGCCACCCGTAATCAAAATGCGCTTACCAGCAACATTACTTCCTACACTAGATGCTACTCCATTTATATTTTGTGTCATGATTTATCCCTCTACCTTAAGTACCAGCTTGCCAAAATTTTTCCCTTTAAAAAGCATCATTAAGGTATCAGGGAAGGTCTCGATACCTTCAACGATATGATCTTTTACTTTGATATCACCTGACTGAATCCAGCCCGCAATCTCTTTCATCGCGATTGGGTATTCCTTGATATTATCAAACACCACAATACCTTCCATACGCGCGCGATTGACCAATAATGACAAGTAATTTGATGGGCCTTTGACCGCTGTGGTATTGTTATATTGGCTAATCGCACCGCAAATAACGATGCGCGCGCGCAGATTAATCTGGGTGAGTACGTCATTTAAAATATCGCCACCAACATTGTCAAAATACACATCAACGCCATCTGGGCAGGTTTGCTTTAGTGCTTTTTTTACGTCTTCGTTTTTATAATCGATGGTCGCATCAAATCCAAGCTCATCAATCAAGAACTGACATTTTTCGCTACCGCCTGCGATACCGACGACTCGGCAGCCCTTAATTTTGGCAATTTGACCGACCAAACTACCAACCGCACCTGCCGCGCCAGATACGACAACGGTCTCGCCTGCTTTTGGCTCCCCTGTTTTTAATAAACCAAAATAGCCAGTCATGCCCGGCATACCCAATACGCCCAAGTAATAAGACAAGGGTGCGAGATTTGGATCGACTTTGTGCAGGCCCGTACCATCACTGACGGCATACGATTGCACACCATTGTGACCAGCCACATAATCACCAACGGCAAACTTCTCATGCTTGCTTGCAATAACTTCACCCACCGTACCAGCACGCATGACATCACCAATCTGTACAGGCTCGATGTAAGACTTTGCATCATTGAGCCACCCACGCATCGCTGGATCCATAGAGATATATTCAATTTTTATCAGCAACTGTCCGTCTTTGATGGTTGGCAGCTCTGTCTCGGTATACGCCCAAGTATCAGCGCTCGGTTCGCCAACGGGTCTTGCTTTTAGTCGCCACTGTTTATTGATTTTTGTCATTACTCTTTCCTTAGAGATGTTTTTAGAACCAGTCGGCTTGCATGTCCGTGCAAACAGAATTGTTGTGGGTTAAGATTGCGATATCGCGATTGATTAATGGTAATTCCCAATCGATAAAATATTTTGCCGCCTGTATTTTGCCCTGATAGAAATTTTGTTTTTCAAGGTCGGTTGTCTTACTTAACAGTTGCTCAGCTTTACTCGCTTGGCGAATCCAAATCCAGCTCAGCACAATTGAGGCAAAAACATTCATGAGTGCTTGGGCGTTGCCAGTAAGCGTTACCGCCTCTTCAGTCTGTAAAACTTTGCTTAAATGCACCAGTACTTCATGCAGATGACCCATATAAGGCGTTAATTTACCTGCAAGCGCTGCGCTCTCAGGCGTGGTGATGCTGGTTAGATCTTGCGTGATTTCACGTTTTAGAATCTGAATACCAAGCCCACCTTTTTGCCATAACTTGCGAAATGACAAATCTAAGGCTTGCACCCCATTTGTGCCTTCGTGGATGGGGTTGAGACGGTTATCACGCCAAAACTGCTCGGCATGATATTCGCGCGTATAACCGGCACCGCCCAATACTTGAATCCCCAAGTCATTGGCTTTAGGGCCATACTCAGACGGCCATGCTTTTAATACTGGTGTGAGTAAGTCTAATAGTTCTGACAGCTCATTTTTTAGCGTTGCGTCTTCGCAAGTATTGATACGGTCTATCAGGTTTGAGCCGTATAGGCATAAGGAAATACCACCCTCAGAGTAGGCTTTTTGCGCGAGTAACATACGCTTTACATCGCCATGCTGGATGATTGCCGTGGCGGCATCTTCAGGTTTGTTGTTCGGTGCGATTCGACCTTGCGTTCGGTCTTTGGCGTAATCTAGCGAGTACTGATAACCCCGATAGCCAATCATAGAGGCACCAAAACCAACCGCGATACGTGCCTCATTCATCATTTTGAACATATAACGCAGACCAAAGTGCGCTTCGCCAATCAGATAACCATGACAGTCGCCTTCATCACCAAAGCTCAATGCCGTCGAGGTAGCCCCTCGATAACCAAGCTTATGAATGAGTCCAGTCAAATGCACGTCATTGCGCTCGCCAACTGACAAGTCATCGTTTAAGCGATATTTTGGCACGGCAAACAAAGAAATCCCTTTGACGCCACCAGGACCGCCTGGAATTTTGGCCAGTACCAAATGGACAATATTGTCAGACAGTTCATGATCGCCTGCTGAGATATAAATCTTACTGCCTTTTATTCGGTATGAGCCATCGTCTTGTTTTACCGCGGTGGTTTTGATATCAGCAAGCGATGACCCCGCATGTGGCTCTGTCAGTGCCATCGTTCCAGTAAACTCGCCCGTCAGCATACGCGGCATAAAGGCCGCTTTGATATCGTCATTGGCAAAGTGTGAGATCACGTTGATTGCCGCTGTGGTCAAAAATGGATACGCAGTCGTTGAGGGGTTGGCCGCCATAAAATAGCCTGCCACTGCTGTCATCACTGTTTCAGGCAGCTGCATCCCACCATCTTCGAAGCTATAACGACCCGCGATAAAGCCCGACTCACGAAACGCATCAAAGGCGACTTTCACATCATCTATCATGCTGACTTTTTTACCATCAAACTGCGGCTCGTTTTTATCGGCAACATGGTTGTGCGGCAAAAACAAATCGGTTGCTATTTTGTTAGCGGTGTCTAATACCGCATCGAATGTCTCGCGGCTATGCTCTGAGAATTTGGGATGTTCGGTCAGCGTTTCAGTGTCCAAAACATCGTATAATTGGAACGGTACTTCAAAATCATTGATAAGCGTCTCTGCGGCCATAATGTTCTCGTTAGTATTGTCGTTAACAAAAAAATTGGTTATCAATAGATACTAAGCTAATTTCGCGCCTTGCCGTATTGTCATTTATGACATAATTATGGTCAAATAAGACATACCATCAGAAGTTTTTAGCTAAAAAACTGTCTATTTGGGTAATAGCTATCAAAGGAAAGCCGACACAGATGCCTAACTACCAACCTTTTAAAGTCATTATTTTGGGATTCGATGGGGTGCTCGGTAGTGTGCTTGCTGGCGCATTGGACTTGTTTTCATTCACTGGTGTCAGCTGGCAGCGATTTTTGGATGAGGCAGTTGAGCCTAGATTTAATGTGCAAATAGCGAGCCTAGGCGGTGTGGATATCAGATGCAGCAATCGCTTACTCATGCAAGCGCATTGCGACATTCAAGACGTCACGGCATGCGATTTATTATTAATACCCACCATTGGTGATTCAATCGATAAAGTATTAAGACAAAACAGTGAGCTGCTACCGCACCTACAGCGACTGGCTAAGACCAAGGCTGATATTGCCAGCAATTGTAGCGGAGCGTTCTTTTTGGCAAAGGCAGGACTGCTAGACGATAAGATAGCCACGACTCATTGGGGTTATGCGAGTAAATTTAAAGCAGATTTTCCACTCGTTGATTTACAGGAGAATCAGTTCGTCACCCAATCGGGTAACATATTCTGTGCCGCGGGTGGTAGTGCTTTTTATGATTTGGGATTATTATTGATAGAGCGCTACTGCGGACGTGAGATTTCTACGCAAGTGGCAAGAACTCAGATTATCGACAGTAAAAGAGGCAATCAAAACAGTTATACAAACGTGACGTTGCACAAGCCGCATTCAGATCCGCTCGTCAAGCAAGTACAAGAGTTTATCGAAGCAAACTTCCATCGGCCTATTCAAGTCAGTCGTTTGGCTAATATGGTCAATATCACCCCGCGTACCTTGAACAGACGCTTTCAGTCTTGTGTCGCCATGCGGCCGATTGAGTACATTCAAGCCGTCAGAATTGAGCAGGCAAAACGCTTATTAGAATCGGGCGATGTGACGATTAAATCGCTGGCCGATCACGTTGGTTATGATGATATCTCATCCTTTACGCGTCTGTTTAAGCGTGCCACGGAACTAACGCCTAAAGAGTATCAGGATAAGTTTTCGCGGCTGCCCATTTAGCAATGATAGCATTGAACGCTTAAACCGCTTGCCATAAGCCTTCGACGTGCATGGCATCTGCCTTGATGGTTGGGTAATTAGTAAAAGCCAGCTGATAGCCATTGCTTGTGTTTGGACTAATTTGGCAAATTGCCCCAAGTGGGAAGCTGTGTTTTTGTCCAATATGGCCAAAACGCATGCCACTATAAATCGGTAAGCCTGTGAGCTTATGCAATTGACGAACCACGGTGGCAACGTCATAACGTTTGTCGTAACTGTCCTCCCCTGCCCCAGATAGCGCACCAAACACGATCGCTTGCTGACCCTTAAACACGCCTGCCAAATACAAATCATAAAGCATACGCTCAATACGATACGCCTGCTCGCCCACATCTTCTAAAAATACAATACCACCTTCGAGCCGCGGTAGATACTCACTACCTGCGAGCGCCGATACCACGCTCAGGTTGCCACCCCAAATGGTGCCCCTCAAGACTTTTGGCTCACCCGTTGTCAGCATACTGGGTAACTGCTGGCTGGTTAAAGACGCATCTTGTACCGTGATGGTTAAATTGGGATTGCTCAGGGCCGCAGCAAACTGTCGACACGTCACTTGGTCGGGTTTTATTTTGCCAAACTCGCTATAAAGCATCGGTGCCGCGAGTGAGCTCATCGCCCCTTTTGCCAGTAGCGCACACTGGATAGCCGTCACATCACTAAAGCCTGCCAGTATCGTACCGCGCTCCGCCATAATGCGCCCAAGCGTTGACCAATCCACCATGGGTAGTAAACGCATCGCACCATATCCACCGCGTACGCCTAGCAGCAGCTTAGGCGCCGCTATCGCACCAGTCGCGATATTTTGTAGGTCGCCGGCTCGCTGTACATCAGTGCCTGCAAAGCGCAAATACTGCCGAGTGGTAATCGCGGGGTTATTCACCTTAAAACCGGCACAAGCCAGCCGATCCAACGCCAGCTGATTGCGCTCCTCACTACCGCCAACATTGGAGCTGGCAAAAATTCGTGTCTCAATCGTTGGTGTGATACAGCTTGTTTGTGAAAATGACGTCTGCGATGGTAAACGCTCATCCAATAACGCCGTGGGCAAATCGTCCTTAGTAATCTGCAAACGACCATTATGCTCACTAGGACTGGCTGCAAAAACTTGAGAGATCCCTTGGGCTGCTAAGGCTGCAGTACCGGCACCAATGCCTATTCGACGCAAAAACTGCCGGCGATTTAATCCAGTACTTATTTCGGTCGCTGTCTTTGGCTGCGTGTGTGTTGCACGACTTGATGGCTGTATAGACGGTATTTTTGAACCCATGCTTTGCTACTACCTGTATGCTTTTATATTGATTATTCATCCGCTTTAATGCCGTGTTTATGGCGCGAGTACGTGCAGGATACGCATGTTATCACGCTCGTCTATGGTAGCGTATTTACCCACACGCCAAGTTGCCCAACCTTTACCCATCTTTACTTTTTCGCTACCGAGACACACAACATAGGGCGATTAGATTTGTTACTGTAAATACAAATTCATCGCAAATAAGTAAGGATAATAATTATGTTTAATAAAAACACTGATAAACACGACGCACTTGTCTCCAATTTGAAACACCTGATAGGCCAAGAAGACAAGCTCAAAGAAAAACTAGAAGATAATAGCTATCTTGAACCTTTTAGCGATGATTTGATGCTATTCATGAGTCTGATCAAAGACTACTACAAAGGCGACTATCGTAAGATTCCTTTTAAAACCATCTCAGCTGGCGTGATTGGTGCGATTTATACACTAAATCCTATTGACCTTATTCCAGACTCCATTCCATTCATCGGTTATGTCGATGACGCACTGGTACTCAGATTTTTCCTAAAGCAAGCTAAAAAAGATCTACATAAATACAAAGCATGGAAACAAGAACAATCGACTTCTAAGAAAGAAGAGCAATCGGACGGTCAGAAAGAAGAACAATCAAACACTAAGAGTCAATCAAACACTAAGAATAGTACCGATATTCAAAAAAAATCATAACCGCCCAACGCTTAAAGCCATAGACAATTACGTGACTAAAAAAGCCATGATCATTGGTTTGATCATGGCTTTTTCTTGTTTATTAAATCTATCAGATCTCTTAATTAGGGACATCATAACGAGATTTTTCGGGATTAAGCCCGAACGAATAGACAAAGGTCGCCACGATACTATTAATAATAATAAAGGGTAAATCAATGGCAACGTGCCCGAGTAAATAACGACCTATTAACCAAGAGACAATCAGCATAATAATAAAGAAACCACCCAAATACGCCAAGATAGCAGGATGTTTGAGGTTGTAAGGTTGCTCGGTTTCAGGCTTTTTATCCAATATATACGTCCTTACCGCCCAACCAGCCGCATAAGAAAACCCACCCAAAACCACATAACTAAAAAAATTCATATTGCCTGACTCTAATGACTGAACTGTTGATAACAAATGACGCTGTACTCACGCCGGTAGTACTTACCTAAATACGCTCATCCACATCCTCAATAACAATATCGGCATGCGGGTTGGCTAAAATATCCGTATTGACGTCATCACACTCCACGCGATAGATGGTATTGGCACCGCGATAAATATAGGACAAATACTCACTGTCTAAGAGTGGGTCGATATTGGCGTAAACGGGTTTGACATGAGCCAGTACCAGTACTCGATCAGGCCGACCGATGACGGCGTCGACATGCTCTGGGTCAATAGAGAAAAATTGCGGCACCGCACTATTCTCGATCGCCTCTAATGGCTCAGGATTGTCCCAAACACGTTTGGCACTTGCAGGCTCCTTCATTTGCATCACCCACAAGCCCTCCTGTTGACTGACTTTTATTTGGGCAGACTCATCTTGACTTACTGTATAACACCCTTCAAAAACAGATAAGTCTGACGCCGCCTCAACCACTTCTGCTTCAGGTTGCGTGTGACTCTCACTACAAGCAGTCAAAAACAGCGCGCTGCTTATCGCCATACTGACCATTAAGCGGGTCTGTCTTTTAGAAAAAACGTTTGAGCGTAAGGACATAATAGGGTTATCCTGCATGCATGCATTAAAACTTTTGTGAAGGAAATTATCATTAAACAGTGGTGACAAAAACATGACGACTAGCGTGACCGTTAGAGTGGTGTCAGTAAAGTAAATGGCTACTGACTCGTTCAGCCAGACGATAGACCCACCTTGTTCGCAACCTAACCTATTTTAACAGAAAACCAGACAGTTACTATTATCATGTAAGATGTGATGAGTGGTTTTGCGATTTTTCGCCCTGAGACTGCCGATATTCACGATAGCACTGTCCATATTAACGATAGATTTGTTATACTCAGGCCCAGCATATTAAGGGATAACTATCTTGAAAATAACGCTAAAGAATCTCTTTGCGCCACCCTCATTTATCATTTATTAGGTCAATAATTTGTTATGTCAGATAATCGCACCTCAGCGCAGCAGTTTAGCAAAAATAACGCGATGAATCCGTTGGCCGCCAAAGCAAATACGACGGTTGCTTATACAGATGGAGCCTGTAAAGGCAATCCTGGTGCGGGCGGCTGGGGCGCCCATCTCATATTTAGTGACGGCAGTACGCAAGATTTATATGGCGGTGAAAAAGAGACGACCAACAACCGTATGGAGCTGATGGGTGCGATAAAAGCACTGACGCATAGCCCACTTGCACAAAGACTTGAGATTTGGACCGACTCCAGTTATGTCAAAAAAGGCATTACCGAATGGATTGACGGGTGGAAAAAAAGAGGCTGGAAAACTGCCAGTAAAAAACCCGTGGCCAACCAAGACCTTTGGCAACAGTTAGATGAGCTTTGTCAACAGCGTGATGTTGATTGGCATTGGGTAAAAGGACACGCTGGACACGCAGGCAATGAAAAAGCAGATGAATTGGCAAACCTAGGCGTGACCTCTAACAGTGAGGAGGCCTCAACTGCAGTATTGTCAGATGTGTCTAAAAAAAAAGCACAAATAACGATTGATAAAGCCCCCACAGCTTCTAGCGACTCTAACGATGACTGGTTAAATTTTGACCCCTTAGGCTTTGATGTGGTGGACGATGTGCATGATGAAGAACCGTTAGAAAATCAGCACGATCATGTGCTGAGTCCAGCCACTACTATAAAAATCAATCGCTCTCAAAATGATGCGATAAAACCCATGTCAATGAGTACCACAGATATGCCAGAGACCCACGCACCAATGCCTGATACCACCCTAGATAGCCACACGCCAGACATGGCGACTGGTGCCACAAAGTTCGATGGTGATACTAGCCGTGCTAACCCACACTTTACCCCACTACTACCAAAGCCCATACACCGCCATGAGGCTGACCGCCAACTCATTATGGATACTGAGACCACGGGGCTTGATGCGCTAAAAGGCGATCGTATCATTGAAGTTGGTATTGTCGAGATGGTGGGACGCAAATTCACTGGCGAGAAACTACACGTTTATATCAATCCGCAGCGCGGTATGGATGATGAGGTTATTCGCATTCATGGCATCTCTGAGGCTTTTTTGGCGGATAAGCCAACCTTCGATCAAGTCGCGCAATCGCTGTATGATTTTATGGACGGCGCAGAAATCATCGCCCATAATGCCTCATTTGATATGAACTTCTTAAATATGGAGTTTGCCAAAGTCGGTATGCACGACTTCTCTGAGCGCGTACAAGTGACTGACTCGCTGGTGATGGCAAAGCAGCAGTACCCTGGACAAAAGAACACGCTAGATGCCTTAGTACGTCGCCTAGACGTTGGTAAACAAGATCGTACCTTCCACGGCGCCTTACTTGACTCAGAGATCTTGGCTGAAGTTTATTTAGCGATGACGGGTGGACAAGTCACGCTTGCTATTGAAGAAGACACACAGACCGACGGCGGACCAACAGCGCATGCAAGCTTTGCCAATCTAGCGTCTCTATTACTAGAATCAACTACAGATGAGAGTGCCAACCAAAACTGGTATAACGCCCTTGCAGAAGAGTATCCTGAGCTTAAAGCCAACATATAACCGTCATTTAAATAATTTACGACGTTGGTGTTTATACTATCGCCTTGATTATTGTTATATTAAGCGTTAAAACATCACTAATAAACGCTTTTTATGCCTCATTTAAACCATCGCTATTCGCATCAGTACCTTATGGAAAAACAACTATGGACCAGTCTGCGCAAATGAAGTTCACCGTCCCAACGCTTAGTGTTACTGATTTTAATCTACCCTCACTACATTTGTTGCATGATGAGATCATCGTCACCCTGAAAGACACCGAGATTCACTTAAGTGAGTTTACTGATGATAGTAGTCAGGCACCTTTATTGCTAGATTCTATTACGGTATTAAAGCAGCTGTCTTATATCTTTGAGCTGATCTCTTTGGTCGGTGCAAAAGTGTTAAATACCGCTATTGTCAAAGGACTACAACGCCTTTATGATAGTGGCGATAATAACGATGTCAACTTAATCATGGACTTATCAGAAGCCATCATGACGCTGGATCGTTATGTCGAGTTTGTGCTGTTGACAGAGTCGATAGAACCAACCCTGTTATTACCAGTTATTAATAAGCTCAATGCTCACGGGCAAGAGACTCCTATCACAGCAGACAGTTTTTCTGCTTTTGGCAGCAGCAGCGTGGTTATTGCCAACCCTGAACAAAACTTCCAACCACTTAAAGCGCTCAACCTTGATAGTGAGTTGTTGACCGATGCTTACCGTAGTGGCCTTGGCGTCGCTCTGCGTCATCAGCATGGTGACATCAGCCCAGATGATCAACAAAAACTTGATGCTATGAGTGCAGCCTGTGCGTTGATAGCATCAAACACCAGCAGCCTGTTCTGGCAAGCGGCCAATGCGGCCGTCACAGATATCGCGGCTATGTTGCCGCTGAATCTGAGCCAAAAACATACTCTCATCTATTTAGAGCAGCAGTTCCAAAGCTACTTACCCATCATGGATAGGCGTTTTGCTGATTTGGTCAGCTTTGCCTGCCAGCGTGACCATGAAGAAGCACAGCGACTGCGTGAGCAATATGCCAATAATCATCTAGAAGGCCCTCAGCTCGAGCAAATGAAGCGTTTTTTGTTTGGTCCTAATCGTGCGCTTACCGATACGTTAAATACCATCATTCAAACCCAAATCAACACAATCAAGGAGCATGTAGACAGTTACGCGCGTGGTGATTCAATCAATCCAATCGACATGCAGACGACACAAATTATTGAAGAACTCACGGCATTGAGCTCGGCACTACACTTACTTGGTCTAACAAATGCCGCGAACAGCCTGAGCACCGCAGCAGACGCTGTCAGACATTGGCGAGCGCCCTCTTCTGATGAGTTTGACCACTTGCTACTGGCATTGATGCATGCAGAGAACGCGACCATCGCTATGGCCGAAATGCATACACCAGGGGCGATTTATTTGCCTTTAAACAATCCGCATATCTCATTGCATCAGCTCAATACTGCAAGCGACACCTTAATACAAGAAAGTCGTACCGCTATTGCTAGTGCCGAACAAGCCGTCAATGATTATTTGGCTGAGCCAGAGCGAGACATGCTCAATATCCAGAATATTCCTGAGATGATGCGCCAAGTTGCAGGGGCGGTACGCTTCTTACAACTGCCAACCGCTGCTAGTATGCTTAGCCAATTGGCCAACTATATTGAGCAACGTATCGAAGGCGGACGACGTATCGAAGATGACACGCTAGCCTACATCGCCGATGTCATGATGGCCGTCGACTATCATTTAGATGGTTTTGAGCACAATCGTCCTGTTAGCAAGCAGGCGCTTGATGTCGGTCAGCAGAGCTTAAGTCAGCTACTTGCTGCCTAATCACAGCGCCATTCAGTGGCTATGACCATGGTGTTATGGTCGATTTTTTGCAGCCATAAATATTAATTTATCTTACTGTAAGCAAGTCTGTTTTTTATACGATACAGACTTGCCTTCAACGTTTTGGAACTTTGGGTATGGCCAGTGCTTTTGTGTTTAGTGATGACACCGTTTTATGCCAACAAACGCCAGACGGCTGGTGGCCACTGCAGGTTCAATTACCACAGACCCGTCCAAATCCAGATGATAGCGGACACCCGCAAGCTTATCAGGTGGGTCATGTCACCCTCCTCGAAAGCCTAGCGCCAAATCACTGGCTCTCTGATGGCTTGCCAGATGATTCAATAGACATTAAGCGTAAAATCAGTGATATCAATACCTTCACAGCACAAGCTGCTAGTGCCATTACGTATGATTATGCAGTCGCTCATAACGTGGCGCTCCCTCTTGTCGCTGAAAGCAGCAGTAATGTGTTTCTTCCTTATCGCCAGCTGATCACTCAGCTTCCTGTGGCTTTAATCACTCAGATTAGCCAAGCCATACAGTTATTGCGTTGGCAGACAGACACACGGTTTTGTAGTCGCTGTGCGGCCGCCGTCGTTCATGCAGACCGAGGTGAGCGTGCCATGGTTTGTCCAGTGTGTCGATTACGCCAATACCCTCGTGTCCAGCCTTGTGTCATCACTGCCATTACTCGTCCCAATCCACAGACGGGAGAAATGCAAGTGTTGCTGGCACACCATCATCGCTATGGGGAGCACACACTGCCACGACTATACGGTCTCATTGCAGGTTTCGTAGAAGTGGGTGAAAGCCTAGAGCACGCAGTAGTACGTGAAGTAGCAGAAGAGGTAAATATTAGCGTCACAGACATTCGCTATGTGAGCAGTCAGCCATGGCCATTTCCGTCTAATTTGATGCTTGGCTTCCGAGCCTCTTATGCAGGCGGTGACATTGTCATCCAAGAAGATGAGCTGTCACACGCTGATTTTTTTGACGTCTCAAACCTACCCAAAATACCGTCAAAAGGTAGCATTGCTTATGAGCTGATTGCACAGATTGCTCACGAACAATGCACAACACTTTAACAAATGATACTTTAATCAACAGCAGCGCTTTAACGTTGTGGTTTAAACGTTATGTCTTTAAAATTACTGTTTTTGTTACAATCGTTTTGCTGATGGAAAATGCCTTTTGGCAACACGTTTCTGATACAAAACTCTGGTATCTCAGCCCTTTATTTTTATACTTATCATACTAATACCACCCTCTATTACTGGTATTAAGGTTTTTAATGACATGCAAAATAGCACCAATATCCGCTTAGTCAATCTGCCAATATTGTTCGATACATTGAGCATTGAAACACTGCCCGCTGATACACAGGCAAAGATTTCACGCATTGATGCTTGCTTGCCGCAGACGCAGTGCGGGCTTTGTGAGCATCCAGATGGGTGCCTACCGTATGCCGCTGCCATCGTGCTAGATGACGAACCGTACAATAAATGTGTCCCTGGCGGTCAGCCAGTGACCAATGCCATCGCTCAAATTGTTGCTCCTGATAGCGATAAAACGACGCTCAAAGCGGCGCCTTCGCAGTGGCCAATAGACGCGACATCTGAACGTCCTACCGAGGTACGCGCCGTTATCCGAGAAGATGATTGTATCGGCTGCACCAAATGTATTCCTGCCTGCCCTGTTGATGCGATCGTCGGTACTGGCAAGCACATGCACACTATCTTTACGGATTTATGTACTGGCTGTGAGCTGTGTATCGCTCCTTGTCCTGTTGATTGCATTGATTTGGTCACGATAGAGCGTGAGCTTTCTACCTCTGAACGCGCAACCGAGCAAGAAGACTTAAGACAGCGCTATCACACGCATCTAAGACGCGTGACCGACCAGCTTACTGATAGTAGCAACAGTAGACCTGTGGTCAGCATGGTAGAAGCCAAACTGAATAATGCTGCCAGTCAATCTTTCAACATCAGTGAAGCGCAAGCAAAAAACACCATTGCAGCGGCCAAACTACGCACTAAGATTAAAAAACTAGAAAAACAGCTAAGTGTCCGAGCCAATGATAAAAAACAAGCGGAGCTTGACGCACTACAAGCAGAGCTCGAAAGCCTATAAGTAGCGCCTTCATTACGAGATTGATACTTTAATAAATCAAACAGATAGTACATCTCGCCTATAATTTTGTATCACCACTCACTAACATAACAGCCAAACGCTATGAGTAAAACGGTCAAACATAAAACAGCCGACACACCGCCATCCAGACGCATGCCCAACCGCGATGTGCGACCATTCTTTGAAAAGCTGGCAGAGACAATTAAAGAGCCTGTCACTGAGCTCAATTATGACAGTAATTTTGAGTTGCTTGTGGCGGTTATACTATCTGCACAGGCAACGGATGTGAGCGTCAATATTGCCACCCAGCAGTTGTACCCCGTGGCCAATACGCCTGAGGCGATACTGGCACTGGGTGAAGACGGATTAAAATCCTATATCAAAAATATTGGCTTATACAACGCCAAAGCCAAAAATGTCATCAAGACCTGCCGTGATTTGATCGAAAATTTTGATAGTACAGTCCCCGATAATCGCAAAGATTTAGAATCACTGGCAGGCGTTGGACGAAAAACAGCCAATGTGGTCTTAAATACTGCCTTTGGTCAACCAACCATGGCGGTCGACACGCACATCTTTCGAGTAGGGAATCGCACTGGCCTTGCTACTGGAAAAAATGTACTCGTCGTTGAAAAAAATCTGGTCGAGCGTATTCCAGAAGACTTTATGGTTGATGCCCATCACTATCTTATTTTACACGGGCGCTATACCTGTCAAGCACGCACGCCCAAATGTGGCGCTTGTCCTGTCTATGACGAATGTATGTTTAAAGATAAAGCGTCTTTTTTAGAGTTATAATGTGCCAACAGTCTTAACCCAACCATGAATCTCAGTAAGTCTTCATTAAATGCCAACGTTTGCCGATAGCAAATGCCTTGTTGAGCATTTCTTATAGTAAAGCAAGTGCTGCTCACTAGAGTTTTATAGTATTTCAAGGTAGAATAACCCTATTTTATGTCCAGACATTGTGACAATCACCATGATTATAATAAGGTGATGAGCACAACAGTGACGGTATTTTAGGGTTAATTTTGGCTTAACGCTCTACAATTAAAGCTAATTAGTAACGTTTCTATGCGCCTACTGGTTGACTAATCGCGAGAGTCCGTCTTAGTCAAATTTATCACTATAAAAAAGCATTCTTTAAATTTGTATCATTGCCAAAAATTTGAATAGCAAGCTAAACGAGTTTGAGACAGCTAGTCATATTTTTTGGGATTGGTTCTATTACCAAAATCTAGCAACACCAATTATCTGCCAAGCAACTGATTGCACGGCCAACTTTAATCAAAGCGGCGCGCAGGCGTCATGCTTTTTCCTACCCTTATTGATTCAATTAAGCGATCCCATTATGCGTGAATACAACTTATTTACCTCCGAATCTGTGAGCGAAGGCCATCCTGATAAAATGGCTGACCAAATCTCAGACGCCATCCTTGACGCTATCTTACGTGAAGACCTACATGCACGCGTGGCATGCGAAACCTTGGTTAAGACGGGTGCGGTGATACTAGCAGGTGAAGTCACCACGACGGCAAATATCGATGTTGAGCGTATTGTGCGTGATACGGTGAATGGTATTGGCTATCATCATTCCGACTTAGGCTTTGATGGCGAAACTTGCGCAGTGATTAACATGCTTGGCAAGCAATCTCCTGAAATTGCCCAAGGGGTCGATCGCAGTGATCCTGAAGAGCAAGGTGCAGGCGATCAAGGTCTTATGTTTGGTTATGCCAGCAATGAAACTGAAGTCTTAATGCCTGCCCCTATTGAATTCGCTCATCGCTTGATGGAGCGTCAATCTGAGCTGCGCCGCGCAGGTGAGCTACCTTGGTTACGTCCGGATGCAAAGGCGCAAGTGACACTAAAATATGATGGTAATAAACCAGTGGCGATTGATGCCGTTGTGTTATCGACACAACATGATCCAAGCATCTCACAAACGGATCTGCAAGAAGCCGTTATGGAGTCTATCATCAAGCAAGTACTGCCAGCGGATCTACTGCATGCTGGTACACGCTACCACATCAATCCAACGGGTAAATTCGTCATTGGCGGCCCTGTTGGTGATGCAGGATTGACGGGTCGTAAAATCATCGTTGATACTTATGGTGGTATGGCGCGTCATGGTGGCGGTGCATTTAGTGGCAAAGACCCTTCAAAAGTGGATCGCAGTGCCGCTTATGCCGTTCGTTACGTTGCCAAAAATATCGTCGCAGCAGGACTGGCTGAGCGCTGTGAAGTACAAGTCAGTTATGCCATTGGGGTCGCTGAGCCAACCTCTATCTCTGTCAACACGTTTGGCACCAGCAAAATCAGTAATGATGAGATTATTCGTCTGATTCGCACGCATTTTGATCTGCGCCCTTATGGCATTACTCGCATGCTAAACTTACTGCAGCCAATGTATCAGCAAACGGCCACTTTCGGTCATTTTGGTCGCCCAGGCTCAGAAACTGCCTTTACATGGGAAAAAACAGACAAAGCTGAGGTCTTAAAAGCAGACGCTGGTTTATAACATAATCGTTTAAAACCATATGCAAATCGTCTTTATAAACTCAAAATCCCCGACACTTATTAGGAGTCGCTTATGTCTCAAGACAGCAACACTCAAGACAACAATGTTGATACAAACATTGAGATCACCCCTGAAATGCAGGCATTTTATCAACGCGCTGATGCCATCATCGGTGTCGCCAACAGTCAACTAGGACCAGAAGCACATTCAGGACAAGTAGGCGCTTCGCTATTGTACGCAGCAGCACGTTACAGTGCTTCAGTCGCTTCTATCGGTTTTGTCAAAGGCGACGATTTTGCCAAAGAAAAAGACGATATCGTTGAGTTTTATGTTAAACAATATCGCCAAATGTTAAGCGACAACCTGACTGATTATGCGCAAAACTTTGATAAATATGTACAAATCAATCAAGACGATAAGTCAGCTGAATAAAACGTTCTAACGCGTTTGATACCTTACCGTTAAATCAGTGGTGCTATAATCGTAATATTAGAACCCAAGCTCTATACTGAGCTTGGGTTTTTTGGTCATTGTTTAAGATTTATTGACTTACTGTGCCTGACTATAGATAGCCATCTACAAATGCGCTACTATAAATGCGAAACGGCAGTTTATCAAAATATGAAAACTGCCTATCGACAATAGGACATTATTACACTCATTTATAAGGACATATCATTATGATCAACCTGCTCAAATCTTCATTGTTTGGCTTAACCCTGACAATGGCATTAGCAAGCTGTAGCTACCTGCCCAGCTCAGTGACGCCTGATACTACGCCTACCCAACCGACCAATGCCCAAAATTCGCTACCTGACGGCCCTTTTACTCAGTGTCCCCCAGCTAGCTCTGCAGATACCATGTGTACCATGCAGTATGATCCTGTCTGCGTAAAAACTCAGGTTGGCTCAGTCATCAGCTATCGTACAGCAGGGAATGCCTGTTCAGCCTGCGGTAAACCTGAAGCAGTAGGCTATGTAAAAGGTGAATGTAACTAGTCTATAGCTGGTTCAATTTAAAAGGAATAAAGTAAATCTGGGATAAATCTTGCGCAGCCTATGTCACGCCTGTGAGCAGCAAACAAGAAAAATCTATCCCATTAGCACAGACATATTCACGTATCGATTGTATTTTTAACTGACGATATCTTAAATTGTCTACCCAGCCTTACTTTTTCGTTGGCTATCAAACGCCCATAAAAATACCCAGCTGATAATAAGCTGGGTATCTTATAGACATCATGTACAACGGCTAGCGTTTAGACGTCTTTTTCAAGCACAGGTGGCCCTTTTAACAAGTTTTCATCAGGGAACTCATTCGCTGAATTGTGTTCCGCCGATTCTTCAGTCGTGTACCACTGCTGGTTACGGTACAAAATCAAGCGGTCTCGGCTCAGACCACGCAACAAAGAATACATCATAATCACAATAACCACAGCAAACGGAAATCCTGAAACGATAGACGCTGCCTGTAATGCACCTAGACCGCCAGCTGCCAATAAAACCGCTGCAATCACCCCTTCCGTACCTGCCCAAAATAAACGCTGAATTTTTGGCGGATTGGTATCGCCCCCTGAAGTCAGCATATCAATGACAAAACTGGCCGAGTCCGATGACGTCACAAACCACAGGACAATCATCACAATAATCAATAATGATATCGCGTCTGTAAAAGGGTATAGCTCCATCAACTTAAAGATAGCACTACCTGTATCCGCTTTTACGGCTTCAACAAGACCTGGACTTGCCATGTCCGGAGTGATTGCTGCCATTAGCTCCATGTTGACTGCCGAGCCGCCAAAGGCAGTAAACCATATAAATAGGATCGTCACAGGGATCAGTAACACACCCAATATAAACTCACGAATAGTACGGCCACGCGAGATACGCGCGACAAACACACCAACAAATGGTGACCAGCTGATCCACCACGCCCAATAGAATATGGTCCAATATGACTGCCAGTTATCTTCACCCTCATACGACTCAGTCCACGTACCTAATGGAATGACTTGGTGCAGATAATTACCGACATTTTCAATAAAACTATTCAGTATGAACTGGGTAGGTCCTAAGATAATGACAAAGCTTAGGAGTACGACCGTCAAAAAGATATTGATATCACTTAAACGCTTGATTCCTTTATCCAGTCCCATCATCAAGGATAAAGCCGCAAGACCTGTAATGAGAGCAATCAAAACAATCTGAGTCGTAATACTATTAGGAATACCAAACAACGTATCAAGACCAGAATTGATCTGTAGTACGCCAAGACCCAGTGTCGTCACTACCCCAAACATCGTCCCAAAGACTGCTAGCGTATCGACGGTATGACCCATAGGTCCGTAGATTTTTTTACCGATTAAAGGATAAAGGGTTGAGCGGATGGCCAATGGCAAACCAACACGGTAGTGAAAATAAGCCAATGCCAAAGCGACGATGCCATAGATTGCCCACACATGAAAACCATAATGCAAGAATGAAATATTCATCGCAAGTTTGGCCGCTTCTATGGTCTGTGCCTCGCCCAGCGGCGGGGCCATAAAGTGATACAACGGCTCTGCTGTTCCCCAATATAGCAAGCCAATACCGATACCTGCCGAAAACAACATACCAATCCAAGACACTAAATTGTACTCAGGTCTCTCTGTCTGATGACCGAGCCTAATATCGCCGTAGCGACTAAATATCAAATACACACTCATCAGTAGGGCTAAATTAACCACCACAATAAAGAACCAACCAAAGCGTAAAGAAACAAATGCTTTTGCTTGGTTAAAGACGATCTCTGCTTGTTCGTTAAATAACGCACCAAAGATAATGAATACCACAATCAAAAGCGCTGACGTTAAAAATACAGGTTTGTTTACCCGCGGAAAAGGGCCTAAGCGGCCAACTTTTACATGATCCATAGGTATTTTCCCAAAAAAGTGCGCCACCATAACAAGGTCTGAGCCAATTATCAAATGTAACACCTTCAAAACAGAGTTTAATACCTAGAAATGATAGAGATATATTGAATCTTATGTTAGCCAAAGCATCTTGCTTCTCAATAAACTCATCTCACTCATTGCAATAAATAAGCCCCAATTTACGAATAAATTGGGGCTTATAGGAACGGCTTGACAGGCTGTTTTACTTATTAGTCACCTTTAACTATCTTAGGCGGCCCTTTTAGTAAATGCTCGTCAACGAACTCATTGGCCGAATTGTGATCCGCTGACTCATCCGTAATAAAGCTCTGCTGAGCGCGATACAAAATCAGACGATCACGACTAAGACCCCGTAATAACGCGTACATCATCACAAACACCACCAACGCAAATGGCAGTCCTGCTACGATGGCAGCCGCCTGTAGTGCCCCCAGTCCACCAGCCGCAAGTAAAATAGCAGCAATAACTCCTTCTGTCGTGGCCCAAAACAAACGCTGGATCTTTGGTGGATTGGTATCGCCACCAGCGGTCAACATATCAATGACAAAACTTGCCGAGTCTGACGACGTCACAAACCAAAGCATGATCATAACCACCACCAGTAACGTAATCGGTTTCGCCAACGGATAGTACTCGACCAATTTAAAGATGGCACTACCGGTATCTGCTTGTACCGCTTCAACCAGTCCTGGACTAATGCCCGTCACAGCAGAAGCAAGCTCCATATGAATCGCAACGCCACCAAAGGTCGTGAACCAAAAGAATAAAATCAGCATAGGGATCAGCAGCACCCCAAGTGTAAACTCACGAATAGTACGACCACGAGAGATACGGGCAATAAATATACCGACGAATGGGGCCCAACTGACCCACCATGCCCAATAAAATATCGTCCAACCACTCTGCCAATCCGTCCCACTATAAGACTCACCCCACGTACCTAGCGATACAACCGATGTGAGATAATTTCCAATATTTTCGATAAAGCTATCAAAGATAAAGAGTGTCGGTCCCAAAATGACCATGAATGCCAATAAAATGACCGTAAACCCAATATTAATGTCACTAAGACGCTTAATACCTTTGTCTAAACCCATCATGACAGAAGCCGCTGCAAGCGCTGTGATAAAAGCAATCAAAGCAAACTGCACAGTGATACTGTTAGGCAGACCAAACAGCTTCTCGAGTCCAGCATTGATCTGCATCACCCCAAGCCCAAGTGAGGTAACCACACCAAACATCGTCCCAAACACTGCCAAGATATCGACCGTGTGCCCCCATCGACCATAAATCCTTTTGCCAAGCAAAGGATATAGTGTCGATCGAATCGATAAAGGTAAGCCACGGCGGAAATGAAAATACGCTAAGGATAACGCCACAACCGTATAAACGGCCCAAGCGTGTAAACCCCAGTGCACAAATGAGATGTTCATCGCTTGCTTTGCTGCCGCCACTGTTTCTGCTTCACCCATTGGCGGTGCCATGAAATGGTACAGTGGCTCTGCGGTACCCCAGTAGACCAAACCAATACCAATACCGGCGGAAAACAACATGCCAATCCATGAAAACAGATTGTACTGTGGTCGCTCGGTTTGATTGCCTAACCGAATGTCACCATAACGGCTCATGGCTAAGTAAATACAGAGTACAAGCGCCACATTGACTAAGATAATAAAAAGCCAACCGAATTTATCGGTAATAAAATTTTGTAAGAAACTAAAGAGTGCCCCTGCTGTTTCGGTAAAAAATGCTCCGAAAATAATAAATCCAATAATCAACAGTGACGATGTAATAAACACAGGTTTACTCACCCGTGGAAAAGGGCCTAAGCGGCCAACTTTTACATGGTCCATTTTTTTATTAGCCTTAATTTTTTAGGAGACTAACCTTAACAAGGTAACTGACAACTATCAAATTTAATTCGAGTATTCACGAGTTCTCTATCGAGAGAACCCGCTTATATTATCCTTGCTATCTCAGACCATACATTACAAAAATAGAGTATCTGGGGAGGAGTACATCCGTAGCAGTCCACCTATCGAATTTTTAGCGGCAAATATAGCGTTGTCTATTTCGGTGACAGTCGTAACAGATTACTGTCGCTACCATCTTCTAACATCCACACCTGCCCATCTACTGCCAGTACACTACGAATACGCTCGCCCATATCATAGCGATAGCGCTCAGAAGCGGTGTTGTCATCATTCACATCAACCACAATAAGGGCTTTCGATGACAATCCACCCATCAGAAAATCACCGCGCCACGCTGGAAAGTCATTGTGCGTGCCAGCCGTATACTTGCTCATGGATGACGGGGAAATCACAGGCGTCCACGAAATCTTTGGCGCGGCAAATTTAGGATGCGTATCATGATCTGGGATTGGCGTACCTGAGTAATTGCGACCATTTGACACCACGGGCCAGCCATAATTATTACCGGACTCAATGAGGTTAAACTCATCGCCGCCCCTTGGACCCATTTCGTGCGCCCATAATCTGCCACTATCATCGAACGCCATGCCCAGTACATTACGGTGACCGATGCTCCAAAATTGAGCAGCCACCTCATTGGAATTGTCTACAAATGGATTGTCTGCGGGCACCGAACCATCAGGATACAACCGAATGATTTTACCCAAATTCATGGACATATCTTGTGCTGGTTCTTTTTTTTGGCGTTCACCTGAGCTGATATATAAGTACTGACCATCAGGTGAAAAGAGTAAGCGGTGACTATAATGAGCTTGCCCTTTCACTTTTGGCTTCTGCTGCCAAATCGATGTAATCTCCTGCAAGCTTGGCGAACTGGTGTTTAATCCCGTCAATCTGGCTTTTATTACCTTGGCACCAAACTTATTGCGCTCGCCGCCTTTGCCCGCTTCTGCATAGCTTATATATAGGTTATTAGAAGTCGCAAAGTCAGGGGCAAGGATAATGTCTCCGAGACCGCCCTGCCCGCCATAGGCCACGTTCGGTACACCAGTGATGGCTGTCTTAACGCCTGTTGCGGTGTTGACCACAAACAACTCACCCGACTTTTGCGTCACAAGCAGTTTTAGCGGTTCATTGTCAAGCTTAGGGAGCGCCGTCATGGCCCAAGGCTCAGAAAAAGTAGCAACGGCTTTCGTGGTAAAGGCGGGTTTTTCAGAACTCATTGGTGAGTCTGTAGCAGAGGTTTTTACTTCTTTGTACTCTGTCGATTCTGCATTGGTGCTGACTGCCGATTGATTGGAGCAAGCGGCGTTACTAAACAAGAGCCCTGCTATGATGATCGGCAAGGTTAATGGCGCGCTTATATATTTTTTGGTAGATACCGTCATTTTTTCTTCTCCATTCATTTTACATTTGTACTGTTAAAGCCTATCTTATTTATAGCATAGTAACCGTGTCTAAACGGTAAAAATAATAGTACATCACACAAAAACCCCTTACCTGCGATAGCAAGTAAGGGGTTGATTTTCCTATTTAAAAACAGCCTTGTAGTGTTTAGTATTAGCTCATTCTAAGTTTGTCAAAAACCAGCTTATCATCCGCCCCAACATCGACTTTGATAATGTCACCGGCGACAAAATCACCCGCCAGCAATTTGAGTGACAATGGGTTTTCGATCTCTTGCTGAATGGCACGTTTGAGTGGTCGCGCACCATATACAGGATCGTAGCCGACCGCCACTAGCTTGTTCATCGCATCGGCTGATAGTTCGATATCCATCTCACGCTCATGCAAGCGCTTGCGCAATCGATCCAACTGAATGTCAGCGATGCCTGCCATCTGTGACATACCAAGCGGATGGAACACCACAATCTCGTCAATCCGGTTGACGAACTCTGGGCGGAAATGCTGCCCCACCGACTCCATCACCTCAGCTTTGATATCATCATAGCTTTCACCAACCATCTCTTGGATTTTATGCGAACCCAAATTACTGGTCATGATGATAACCGTATTTTTGAAGTCCACCACGCGACCCTGTGAGTCCGTTAAGCGGCCGTCATCCAATACTTGTAGCAAGATATTGAACACATCAGGGTGCGCTTTTTCAACTTCATCAAACAAAATCACACTATAAGGCTTACGGCGTACGGCCTCGGTTAATGCGCCACCTTCTTCATAGCCGACGTACCCTGGAGGCGCACCCACCAAGCGGCTGACGCTATGCTTCTCCATGTATTCGCTCATGTCGATACGTACGATCGCATCTTCACTATCAAACAAGAAGTTCGCAAGCGACTTGGTCAACTCCGTTTTACCGACACCAGTAGGGCCTAAGAATAAGAACGAGCCTGACGGGCGATTGGGATCAGACAATCCTGCCCGACTACGGCGTACCGCATTGGCTACCGCTTCGACCGCCTCATCTTGACCAATCACACGCTCATGGAGTTTTTCTTCCATTGCGAGCATCTTGTCACGTTCGCCTTGCATCATTTTACTCACAGGGATGCCAGTCGCTGCGGCAACCACTTCAGCAATTTCATTGTCCGTGACTTTATTACGTAGCAGTTTCACAGAGCTGTCTTCACCTGTCTGCTCTTTTTGTTCCGCCAGATCAGACTCCGTAATACGGCGCTCTAACTGCGGAATGGTCTCGTACTGTAGCTTACTCATGGTCTCATAGTCGCCTTCACGACTGGCTTTATCATAAGCAATACGCGCTTTATCCAGCTCGTCTTTTAGCTGCTGACTGCCTTTGACGAGTGCTTTCTCTGCTTGCCAAATCTCGTTGAGATCAGCGTATTCTTTTTCTAGCTCTTCAATTTGCGCATCGAGCACTTTACGCTCTGCTTGTGCGCCCGCGTCTTCTTCATTTTTCAAGACTTCGCGCTGCATTTTCAGCTGAATCAAACGACTGTCCAGCTTACCCAATGCTTCAGGCTTGCTATCCATCTCCATACGTAAGCGGCTGGCTGCCTCATCAATCAAATCAATCGCTTTATCCGGTAGCTTACGATCGGTAATATAACGATGACTCATACGAGCGGCCGCAATAATCGCGCTGTCCTGAATATCAACCCCATGATGCAGCTCATAACGCTCTTTGAGACCACGTAAAATCGCAATAGTGTCTTCAACTGTTGGCTCATCGACCATGACTTTTTGAAAACGACGTTCAAGCGCCGCATCTTTTTCGATATATTGGCGATATTCGTCCAATGTCGTGGCACCAACGCAATGCAGCTCACCACGAGCAAGCGCTGGTTTTAGCATATTGCCCGCATCCATCGCGCCATCTGACTTGCCAGCCCCAACCATCGTGTGCAGCTCATCAATGAACAAGATGACATTGCCTTCTTGCTTGGCCAAGTCGCTGAGCACTGCTTTGAGACGCTCTTCAAACTCACCGCGGAATTTTGCGCCCGCAATCAATGCCCCTAAGTCAAGCGACAGCACTTCTTTACGGCGTAAACCTTCGGGTACATCGCCATTGATGATTTTTTGTGCCAAGCCTTCAACGATAGCCGTTTTACCAACGCCTGGCTCCCCAATCAGCACAGGATTGTTTTTGGTACGACGGGAGAGTACTTGAATGGTACGGCGAATCTCTTCGTCACGGCCAATCACGGGGTCAAGCTTTCCCTGCTCCGCCTGCTCAGTCAGGTTGATCGTATATTTATTCAACGCATCTCGCTGATCTTCAGCATTTTGATTGTTCACTGTCTCATCACCACGCAATTGCTCAATGACCGCTTTTAATTTGCTCGCCGTCACGCCAGCACTTTCAAATATTTTTTTGGTTTCGCCTTGCTCAGCGAGTGCCAACATCACCCACTCAGTAGCAATAAAATCATCACCTTCTTTTTGTGCTTGGCGATCTGCTAAGTTTAGAATTTTTACTGAGTTTGGGTTTAAATTAACGTCGCCTGTCGGCTCGCTAATCGTTGCTTGATTGTCCAATGCCTTTGCCACGCCATTCTTTAACGCTGGGATAGAGGCGCCCGCTTGTTGGCAAATAGACAAGTTGGATTCATCTTGTAGCAATACAGCCAGCAGGTGCACAGGATCTATGCCGGTATGATCGCGGCCTAACGCTAGGCTTTGTGCTTCTTGAATGGCAGATTGCAGTTTTTGGGTAAACTTTTCGAACCTCATTATGGTGTCCTTTTATAATTAGTATTTTTAGTCAGTTGATATGAAATAAGATACTGGAAATACGGTATTTATCACCAATTTTCACAAGTATCCATCACTATTAGCTGTTATCTATATAGGGGGTAACGTGCCAGATTTCAACTCATCTATATAAGCTGTCAACCATAAACAATGACTTATTAGTAAGTAGCAAAAAAACCATTGCTTCGTGGTCTTGTTGCATAGCCTTGTTTCATGGCACATAAACCCCTACTAATTGTGATGATATCATCATAGAACATTAATAGGCACATTAAGCAGGTATTTCAAGAGTATAAATTAAAAACAGTGAGAAGAAGGTTTACTCAATACTACAGAGAAAATAAAGCGTTGATTTAAGAGAAGATCTACCAAAAACTTTGGATAGCAGTTTGGCGCTTATAGGTAAAAAACTGTGTGTATAGGTAAGAAGCTGCGTATAAAAAATGACACAGGCTTGGAGCCTTATCATTAACCCGGGCAGCAGTTAATCATATTATCTCAAAGCGCTATGTCAGTCTTTGTACAAAAGTGATGAATAAAACAAGAAAGATAAACTCAAAGGAAATTGGCAGTGCTTAAAAAGCACTACACCATACGAATCGCTCCGTCTAGACGAATAACCTCGCCGTTTAGATAAGCATTGTCAATGATGTGTGTGACCAATTTGGCAAATTCATTTGGATTACCTAAACGCTTAGGATAAGGCACACCAGCCTCTAACTGCTCACGCGCTTTTTCAGGGATACTTTGCATCATCGGCGTAGCAAAGACACCTGGTGCGATGGTCATGACACGGATACCATGACGCGCAAGCTCACGAGCAAGCGGTAAGGTCAAACCAACCACGCCCGCTTTGGACGAAGCATAACTGGCTTGACCCACTTGACCATCAAAGGCCGCGATAGAAGCTGTGTTAATAATGACACCCTGATCGATGTTATTTTCTACAGTGGCTCCTGCATGACTATCATGAGCCACACGCTTCGCAATACTGGCCGCGACCAAACGCGCGACGTTAAAAGAACCCACAAGGTTGATATTCACCCCGCGACTAAAGGACTCAAGATCCGCTGGATTATTGTCACGATCCAGCAGCTTTTGCACGACAGCGATCCCAGCGCAATTAACCGACCCTTGCAGGCCGCCAAACGCTTTTTCAGCCATATCAACTGCCGCTTGCACCTCATCGCCACGGGTCACATCACAACGGACAAAACGCGCGCTATCACCCAACTCATCGACCAATGCTTGCCCAGCAGAGCCATTGAGATCAGCGATAACGACGTTGCCGCCTTGAGCAATGATGGCACGTACCACTGACTCGCCAAGACCCGATGCGCCACCTGTCACCAAAAAGCTGTGTTGTTCAATTTGCATGATTGTTCCTTACTTTTTTATTTTGAGTTGATTGTGTCTACGCCGCAGACAAACTGCGCAGTAAAAAGCGCTGAATTTTGCCACTGGGTGTCTTTGGTAACTCTGCCACAAACTCAACCTCACGCGGATAAGCATGAGTCGACAAACGTTTGCGTACGAGATCTTGAATTTGCTGAGCAATCTCGTCACTACCCACGATGCCCTCTTTTAGTACCACATACGCCTTGATGGTATGCCCACGCACCTCATCTGGTACACCCACAGCAGCTGACTCCGCGACTGCCTCATGCTCTAACACGGTGTTTTCGACATCGGTGGGACCCACGCGGTAGCCTGCTGTAATGATAATATCGTCATCGCGCCCTGAGAACCAGTAGCTGCCATCACTATGACGCTCGACCACATCACCCGTTAGGTAGTAGTCACCAGCAAACGCCTGCTTTTCATTCCAGCTATAACCACGGAAGTAAAACGCGGGCGATTGACTGACCACAACGGCCAACTGCCCTTGCTCCCCATCAGGCAACACAGTCAAATCATCATCTAGTACCACGAGTGTATGCCCAGGTAGCGCCATACCCATCGAACCCACTGGACAATCATGTACCAGTGCATGATGCTCACAGCACGTCATGCCAGTTTCTGTTTGACCGTACTGATCACATACCTTGCAGTTTAAGTAGGTTTCCACCCAATTGACCACCTCGGTATTTAAAGTCTCTCCTGCTGAGTTGGCGCAGCGTAGCGATAGCTTGGCATTGGCCTCGTCATGAGCGTTCTCAAATACGCCACTAGACTTCATCATGCGAAACGCGGTTGGTGAAGAGGCCAAATTGGTAATCTGATGACGCGCCATAAAGTCACGAGTATTGGTTGCATCAAACCCAGCTTCATTGAAATAAGTAGTGACGCCCAATAATAACGGCCCTGTAATAGCATAGTACAACCCATATGCCCAGCCCGGATCTGCCATATTCCAATAGTGATCCTCTTCGCGTAAGTCAATGGCATAACGCATATACAAATAAAAGGCAGGTAACGCTGCCAACGGGACGCTGACGCCTTTAGATTTCCCCACCGTACCCGAGGTAAACATCTGCAAAAATGGGGCATCAGTATCGAGCAATACAGGTTCTATCGTCTGCGACTGTGCAGCCATGGACTGGCTATAGTGATCATCGCCCCATGTTTGCGCGTCTGCTGCCTCGCCGACCAATACCATTTTGGTTTGCTCAGCCAAGTCTTCAAATTTGCCGCGATTATCGACATTGGTAAAGACGACTTTGGTATCGGCCTTGTCCATCCGGTACTTGATAGAATCGTAGCCAAAAGCGGTAAATAGTGGCTGATACACGGCACCGATACGCCATATTGCTAGTACGATGGTCAACAGCTCAGGCGTACGTGGTAGCATGGTCGCCACCTTATCGCCCGCTTTTACGCCATAAGACTGTAATAAGTTGGCAACTTGCGCACTTGCCTGATCCAGCTCAGCAAAGCTCATGCGCGTCACATTGCCCGCTGTATCTTCATGTACCAGCGCGATGTTATCAGCGCGGCCATCGCGTACATGACGGCCACAACAAGCCATATAGGCATTTAGGCGATCGTCTAAGTGCTCACCAAAGATTTCCGTCAACAGTGTATTCATGTCGAAATTATTATAATAATCGGTATAATTTTTTGGTGTGACTGAAGCATCTGCATCGGTAACAGTAGAGGTTTGAGAGGTGATGTTCATAAGCTAATCCTTTAGCAATAGCAGGTAACGGTTAAAATGGGGTGATGATGGTAAGACGGTCACATCCTATGCCCGTTTGATAGATTCGTATTTAACGTGCTCTATTAGTAACGCATTTCTATAATTATTTCAATACATAACGTATCATTTTTATTTTGTCATCCTATGTGGTTGATAAAACTTATTCATGGATAGGTAAAAGAATGCGTCTAAACGCGCAAATCTGGTGCTTTAACGCCACTACGCGTGCCTTAAACGTCAGCACGCAAAAACCCAAGCAGCGCTTTCTCTTCGCAGTTTTGGTATTGATTGGTATGGCCACGGCGTGCCTGTTTATAAGGCTCGAAAAATTGCCCTGCTAAAAATCGCTCAATAATCCTAGGATTAATATAAGAGGCGCGGCAGACAGCTGGCGTATTGCCTAGCGCTTCTGCCACACTTTTCACCATATCAGTGATCAGTTGTTGGCGCTCATTGCTGTTGGGCGCGCTGGCTAATATGGCTTTGCCTGCGGACGTTTGCAGTTCATCATACAAGTGACTGGCCGCCAAAACACTGGCCATCCACGTACGAAAATCCTTTGCACTGTACATCTCGCCACTGCTGTCATTGGTGCAAATGTGTGTCCGTAGATACTCATTGATGTCGCTACTATCGACGACTTGCTTGTGACCATGCTCATCCAAATACTTAAAAACCTGATAGCCTGGCAAATCAGAGCACGCTTGTACAATCTCAATCAAACGCTCATCTTGCAATTCAACGTGATGCTCCTTGGCACTTTTACCAACGAAATCAAACGCCAGACCCGTGTCCGTTTCACTCACATGCTTACTCCGTAAGGTACTAAGACCGTAGCTTTTATTCAGCTTGGCATAACGGCTATTGCCGATACGTATCAAGGTGGTCTCTAATAATTTGACCACCGCCGCGAGGACATTGGCTCGTGATAGCGGCGTCGCCTCCAAGTCTTTTTCGACTTGGGCACGCAAGTTTGGCAATGCCTCTGCAAACCCTATCATCGCATCAAACTTGGCTTGGTCGCGTACGCGATCCCACTCTGGATGATACAGATACTGTTTACGTGCTTTCTCATCGCGCCCAGTCGATTGCAGGTGACCTTTTTCGTCTTGGCATATCCACACCTCTGTCCACATAGGCGGTATTACCAGCGCCTCAAAGCGCTGACGCAGTGCTTTGTCTTTCACTGTTTTGCCAGTCGCGTCACGATAGGTAAAACCGCGCCCCCAACGCCTGCGCTCGTAGCCTGGCTCATCATCACTAACATAGCGTAAATTCGCTAGCCGAGCCAAGTGTTCATAATCATGGCGCACATCTTGCTTGCCCGTTTGCTCATTTACTTTGGTCATAAAAACACTCGTTTGAGACATTAGACGTTTTAGCTTAATAAACGACGGTTTTTTTTGCTGTTTATTTGCCACGGATAAAGTGTAATCCTGTGTAAAAACCTATTTTGACAATTGGCGCTCATCTTTGGAGGCTTTCAAATTAGTACTAAAAAAAACGCCAAGCGATAAACACTTGGCGTTGATTGTAATAAATACAGCTTTAACCTAAAAAATGCTACTATCAGTACAAAATAGCATGGATACGCTAATATTGACGCGCTGCTGGAATACATTTTGCGCAGCCGCTGTCAGCGTAGACACAGCAAGCAAGTAACCTTTATTTCGCAGCTATGTATCATTTTTATAGTGAATTAACGTTACTTACCATAAACGCATAAGTAAGCCGTTTCTACGTCGACTTTGACGTTGAAGGTTTTATTGGCATCAACGGTAAACTGCTCGCCAGCACTAAACGTTTGCCACTCGTCACCTTCCGGTAGCTTGACGGTCAAGGCTCCGCTGACCACACTCATGGTCTCAAATTCACTGGTGCCAAATTCGTACTCACCAATTTCCATCACCCCAACGGTAGCCGGTTTGGTCGCTGTTTGAAAGGCGATAGACGTTACTTTATCGTCAAAATACTTGTTCACGCTTAGCATAATGTGTCCTTAATGAGATTTTAAATGTTTCAAAGTTATTTTTACAGACCTGCTTTTAAACTCGCTTCAATAAATTGATCAAGGTCACCATCTAACACGGCACCCGTGTTAAAGGTTTCAACGCCCGTACGCAAGTCTTTGATACGCGAGTCATCCAGTACATAAGAGCGTATTTGACTGCCCCAGCCTACGTCAGATTTATTGTCTTCGACCGCTTGCTGTTTTTCCATGCGTTTTTGCATCTCAAGCTCATAGAGCTTAGCACGTAGCATCTTCATCGCGGTGGCTTTGTTGCCGTGTTGGCTACGCTCGTTTTGACAAGTTACTACCACGCCTGAAGGCTCATGGGTGATACGAACGGCAGAGTCAGTGGTGTTCACGTGCTGACCACCGGCACCTGATGAGCGATAAGTATCAATGCGTAAATCTGCTGGATTGATATCAATCTCGACATTATCATCAATTTCAGGAGACACAAAAACCGCAGCAAATGACGTATGACGACCATTATTACTATCAAACGGTGACTTACGGACGAGACGATGCACGCCAATCTCGGTACGAAGCCAACCAAAGGCATAGTCGCCCTTAATCTCAATCGTCGCTGATTTAATCCCAGCAACACTGCCTGCCGATACTTCTATCACATCCACCTTAAAGCCATGTGCTTCGGCCCAGCGTGTATACATCCGCAGCAGCATCTCTGCCCAGTCTTGCGCTTCGGTGCCGCCACTGCCCGACTGAATGTCCAAATAGCAATTGTTCGGGTCCATCTCACCGCTAAACATGCGGCGAAACTCTAAATCAGCCACGCGCGTCTCAGCGTGATCCAGCTCCGCTTGCACATCGGCAAGTAGCGACTCATCTTCAGCTTCTACCGCCAGCTCAAGCATGGCAGACGCATCTTCTAGCGTGGTTTCAAGCGAGACCACCACATCGAGGACCCCATCAAGATGACTTTTTTCTTTATTGATCTTGGTCGCACGCTCTGGATCATTCCAAAGCTCAGGGTTTTCTAACTCTAAATTGACTTCTTCTAGGCGTTCTTGCTTACCATCGAAGTCAAAGATACCTCCGCAAGTCCTGTCCGCGCTCAGACAAGTCTTTGATTTTTTCTTGATACGGGTTGATTTCCATAAATAGTCCTGTGCTTTTTTAATAAAAATAAATAACTATAGTCGGTACAAAATAAAATTGATACGTAAATAGTGACGCGCTGCTGACATAAATGTTGCGCAGCCTCTGTCAGCGTAGACACAGCACGCAAGTAACATTTATATCAGCAGCTATGTTGTATCCTGTTGATAGTGAATGAACGCTAGGGCGCTAGTTTAAATTAGATTGACGCTAAATAGTTGGCTAATTGTGACTCTCCCCACATTAAACACCCTATAGTGACCAATCCTCCACTGCCCAGCGATGCGCTAAGGCATGCGCATGTAGTGCCTCATCAGGTGACACACAGACCGCCACATCGGCCCATTCCAATAATGGAATGTCATTTTTAGAGTCTGAATACGCATAAGTCTTCTCAAACGTTATGCCAGCCACTTGCTGCTTATTTAGCCACTTATCTAAATGATATATCTTACCTGCTTGAAAATTTGGTTTATCGGTGAGCTTACCCGTATAACGCTCATTTTTTATTTCCAGCGGCGTTGCCAATACATTGGCTTTTGCAATACCAAACCGTTTGGCAATCGCAGACACCACAAAATCATTGGTGGCAGAAATAATCACCACATCGTGCCCTTGCTCGATGTGCTGACAGAGCACCTCCATCGCTTTTGGGCGGATATGCGGCTCAATCTCAGACTTGATATAGTCTTCTCTTAGCTCATCAAGCCGATCCAACGGCAAGCTACTCAAAAACTGCGCGACAAATTCGTTGTATTCTGTCGCATCCAGTGTGCCTTCGATATAGTCTTGGTAAAACTTCTGGTTGGCCGTGCGATATTCGGCTTCGTCGACGAGGTTATGCTTGACGATATATTCGCCCCACAGATAGTCGCTATCGACATCGAGCAACGTATGGTCTAAGTCAAAAAGTGCCAGTTCTTTTTGCGCATTTTGGAATTGTGTCGCCTGCATAGAGGTGCCTTAATTTTGTTTATTAAAGAGTGGGGCGTGTTGAACATTCATAATTT
>NZ_DFBY01000005.1:0-8720 GCF_002366815.1 Psychrobacter sp. UBA3068
TTGAGTGCGTCAAATGTGGTCATAAAGCCAACGCTGATATTAATGCAGCTCGTAATATTTTATCGGCAGGACATGCCGATTTGTCTGCGGAGGGAGGATGCAGTCAAGGTCGCCCGTTGAAACAGAAAACTTGCGACGGTCGTGAGAAAGTCGCCTAAAGGCTAACGCTTTTAGAATCCCACCCTTGAGCTGTGCGAAAGTGGGGGGAGTGTGTCAAAACCTCGTATTAGGAATTATCTATGGCCTCGCTATCCAACAGTTACAACAAGCGTGATAAAAAAATAACCCATATCAGCGCCGCTTTACTACTAACGACCATTGTGCTATCAGTGATAGGATGCAGTACCACGCCAGACTTTAAGCCAACTGCCAGTGTGATGGTTGGGGCGCATAAATCTTTATAACGCCTTCTATTGCTATCGTTAAAGCGGGTATATGCACCCATCAGTTTATAAGTTGCCATTTTATATAAGTAGACCCTATCATGTCCTCGTTTTTGCCACTATCTACTCCATCACTACGCATTGCCTGTGCGTTAGCCTTAGCGACCTCACTTGCCGCTTGCCAAACCAGTGCAATGGATACCGGCGCCCCATCGACTGTTCAACATCCAGTCACTCAAAACCCCTTAGGCCAAAGTCAAGAGACGCCATCAGCGTTAGCCATTGATATGTCCGGTCGCCATGAATACCAGTTAGAGAATGGACTAAAAATAGTGGTAAAAGAAGATCATCGCGCACCAGTCGTGATGACTCAAATCTGGTATCGGGTCGGCTCAGCAGATGAGCCACTTGATAAAGGTGGTATCTCTCATCTGCTTGAGCACATGATGTTCAAAGGCACGACCGATGTGTCAAGTGAGGATTATGAGCGTTTGATTGCCAAATTTGGCGGGGTCAATAATGCTTTTACCAGTTATGACTACACGGGTTACTACGAGCTGTTCCCGGCCAATCGCTTGCCGTTAGCGTTAGAGCTCGAAGCGGATCGAATGAAAAACTTAACCTTCAATGATAAAGAGTTTGCCAAAGAGCATCAAGTGGTTATGGAAGAGCGTCGTCAACGCACTGATGACAATCCACTTGCCAAAGCTTACGAATCCTTTCGCTTATTAGCGCTCCCCGATAGTCCAAAAGGTGAATCCGTCATCGGGCCGATGGCTGAGCTGGAGTCAATTACGCTCGCAGACTTAAAAGACTGGTACCAGACTTGGTATGCACCAAACAACGCTACCTTGGTCATCGTTGGGGATGTGGAGCCAACAGAAGTATTGGCTCAAGTCAAACGTTACTTTGGAGATTTAAAACCCAGCGACTTACCTAAACGCCCCGCGGTCAGTCAAAAAGCTTTTCGGGGTTATCAGCAAGTCGACTCTGAGCAAGCCGTACAAGTCCCTGTGCTACTCATGGGTTATAACGTACCGAGTCTTGTGTCTGTAGATCCAAACAATGAAAATCAAGCTTACGCGCTCTCACTTGCGCAAGACGTGTTAGACGGCGGGCTGTCTGCACGTTTGGAGCGTCGACTGATACGTGAGCAAGGCCTGCTCACCGCCGTGGGTACCTCTTATGACTTATTGGATCGCGGCGATGGCCTATTTTTGATTCAAGCAACGCCGCGCGAAGGCGTGAGTTTAGAGCAAGCACAGCAAGCCATCACCGCCGAGATAGAAAAGCTCAAAACCAACCCAATAGCTCCCGATGAAATCAGCCGAGCCAAAACCAATACGGTCACGGGCCTCGTTTACGCACAAGATAGCATGGAAGGACAGGCACGCATGATTGGCTCATTACAATCTATTGGGCTTGATGACAGGCTGCTTGCCGAGCTGCCTACTAAGCTTGATAGCGTGACGATCGCTGACATACAAGCTGCGAGCAAAAAATATCTAGTCAAGAACAATTTGACAGTAATGCACGTCGTCCCACCTAAAGAGCAAGCAGAGAACTAGAAATAATGGTGAGGTTTTATTTATGCAATGCAACCGCCGACCACACATATTTCATTTATAAGAAGACATCCATGACTCAAAACAGTGATTTAGTGCAAAGAAGAAAAAAGCCTGCGAACAGTGCCCTAATTTTGACACAAGTAGCAAATGCTACGCTTAAAAAGACCGCCTACCTGAGCGTTGGTGTGGGGCTGGGTTTGTCCACACTGACCATCACCGCACATGCGGATACAACAGGGTCCGAAGAATATCGAGGCTCTACCGCTGTAGTTGATACCAGTGCACCCATTGCCGCCTTATCCACACTGTCCAGCCTTGACGATGACAAACCTTTAAAAGTTACCCTACCAAAGATTCAACAGTTCAAAACCACAACTGGGGTGCCCGTACGCTTTGTACAAACGACAGCATTACCGATTGTCGATGTCGATTTGCGTTTTAATGCTGGTAGTGCGCGTGATACTAGCATTCGTAAAGAAGGTTTTGGCATTGCTAATATGACTGCCACCATGTTGACACAAGGCTCTAAAAAACTAGACGAAGATGAATTTACACAAGCCGTTGAAACGTTAGGTATCCATCTAAACAGCAGTGCCTACAAGGACATGTTTATTGTCTCACTACGTAGCTTATCTGACGACAAGCATTTACTGCCTGCCATTGATCTAATGACTCAAATGCTCAGCGAACCTGCGTTTGATGAGGACATTCTAGCACGCAATAAAGCAAGACTTTTAGTCGGCTTGCAACAGCAAAAACAAGACCCCAATAGTCTTGCCAGCATTGCTTTTAACCAAGCATTATATGGGGAGCATCCTTATGCTCATCCATCAGTCGGCACCCTTGATAGTGTACCGAACATCGACAAACAACAGCTGATAGCGTTTAAAAATCAGTATTTGGTCGCGGCCAATGCGTCTATTGCCATGACAGGCAATCTCACGCTAACCCAAGCGAAAAAACTTGCTGAAGATATCACCAATGGGTTACCTACCGGTCAGTCCGCAGCAGACCTACCTGAGCCGAAACCTCTTAACCAAGCAAAGCACATTCATATTCCGTTTCCAAGTACTCAGACCACCATTTTAATGGGGCAATTAGGGAGTAAACGCGCTACCAATCCAAAAGATCAGCAGCAGCAAACCAATTTTGCTGTCGGCAATGAGGTACTAGCAGGTGGCGATTTTAACGCGCGATTAATGACTGAGGTTAGGCAAAACCTTGGCTACACTTATGGAATATCAGGTTCTATGAATCCGATGCTGGCACGTGGCCCCTATCAGATTGGTTTTTCGACACGTAATGACAAAGCGCGCGCGGCCATTGAGGCCAGTTTGGAGGTTATCAATAACACGTTAGACCAAGGCATTACCAGCTCTGAGATGCGTCTGACAACGGACAATCTAAAAAACAGCTTTCCGATGGGCTTTGCGAGCAATGCAGGAATTAATGGCTTACTAGGTATGATGAATTTTTATCAATTACCAAATAGCTATTTGACCGACTATGTCAAACGTATTGATCAAGTAAAACTCTCAGAGATCAATCAGACCATGCGCGAGACGCTAAAGCCCGATGACTTCTTAATCGTTACGGTTGGACAGGATGACCCCTGGCAGGACAAAAACACTATAAAGTAGCGGTATAAATTCACTACCCACTACCCCAAAGGTAGGGAGTGTCTACGGAATACTGCCAAAGTAATACGACACAAATGAGGAGCGCTACAGATAGCGCCCCGCCTCATTTAGTAGTCACAAAAAACCACTAGCAAACGGGCTCATCAAAAAACGAGCGACTCAACTAGAGACGGTCACTGCAACGTCATAAACTAGATTTTTTGGCTTATAGGTGGCACCACTGTAGCTCAATCGAATCACATGCTTGTCGTAGGAGTCTACTTTGTAATCACCATTAGCAAAGTTATGCAATGCTGGCACTATTAACAGTGCTTCAATTTGCCTGTCGTTAACGCTAACCGAAATACGCTGACCCTCTCGCGGGTACAAAAAGTAATCACAGTGTTTATTGACCATGACTTCTGAGGTACGTTCAATAACCTGACTACCCAACGCTTCTTGGATCAGTTTTGGACAGACATCAGAGCGCTTAGCGGCCAGTCTGGCGTAAGAGTTTATGATGTTTTCTTCGATATCTTCAGCGTTTTGTAATTTTCTATCAAGGTTGGCCGCAGACTGTTCTGTAATCAGTAAGCTATTTTCAGAGGAACTCTCTGAACTACAGGCGCTGATAAACAAAAAAACGAAAAAAACTGAACTAAACAATGCCATATACGTATTAGTGGACTGTAGAAAGCTTTTTTTAGATTGATGGGATTTATTCGCCTTCGCTCTTGTTAAATACCGCTTTTTCATAAATCCTACTTATAAGAAGTGCTGTTTTTACTTTATATATTAAACGACATGAAGGAGAATAACAGACTTATTATCTTTCACATATCAGCTGTCACCGCCAGAAACTTTTGATGATTTACGCATCTAGCTTCTGATTTTAGGGCATTTGACACATGATACTTCATTCTCTAGACACTATTATACCGCCTCTGATTTCATCTTATTACTATCAATTCATACTGATGGGTCTATTATTAATGGAGTAGACCCCTCAATAACGGCATGAGGAGCTGCTACTTGCATGATTAAAGCCCCATTTTCGATAACCATCAGTGTCTAGATGAATGGCACCCGTAGCATATAGCCCTAGACCAAAATTGTGAGGCTCGCCCTGATATTGCCAAAACTGACACAGTCCATCTTGCATGGTGCTAAGCCGCCATAAATTGTCTTCATATTCTGGTACCCAAATGTCTATGGCGCTCGCATTCATGTGTTTACTACTATCAGCACCGCCAGCACAGTCATTAAGTCCAGGACTGCGGTATACTGAGCGTATCTCACTACTGGCTGGCAGAATACCTTGGTGTTTGAGCTCCGTATACAGACGTAACGTCGGCACAATGTTTGCCCATAGATGCTGCGGTGGTAGTTGATAAGGCTCATAGCCGCATTTGCTCCAACTACGAGCCGTGGTCAGTAGCTGAGACAATGGCGGTACATTTTGCGCGCCGACTCTGGCGCTTAAATAGCGCTGATAATCTGCTACTTGACGAGCCCGGTAAGTATTACTGTTTAGCCATGCATTAAAATCCATACTGGTAAAGGCATTGGCAGCACTATTATAAGTATTATTCGCGGTGCTGTATCTGTTACTACCGTAAGTTGTATCATACACAGGCGCACGTCGGTTGATACTCACCTGTTTATTTTCTTCGATAGACAAACTGGCAGCGAGGGCAAAGTCGCGCTGCTTTTGGGCAATCAATCCTTGCATACTATCGCCGTTTGTCGCATTTTCGCCACTTAGCATCGTAACGCCAGGAGTGTGGATCGAGGCACTGGTAGCAGGTTGGATATAGACACTACTATCAGCGCTACTGCCCTGACGTATTTGGATACGGCGCTCACTGTTGTCGCTAATAATAGCGGCATGAACAGGGAGACTGCTGGCACATATGAGTAGTGCAATAATAGGCTGATGAGTCTGCCTATAAGAATGGTTTTTTGTGTTGATCATTGCAAGAAACTACCGCTAAAAACGTTTTATGGATACTATCAAATTTTCAGCAAGCAGGCTAAACTATCGCCTCTAATCACAAGGGTAATATTCGTAATTAACACTTATCCTTATAATTTTTATAATTACGTGACCTTATTACTCACATGTTACTTCATCGGTAAGATGCTCCTAACATAGATACCGTACCAGCGTTCTAAAATCGTACTTTAGATAAAAACTTTCCTTTACACCAATTGTCAGACACCCTTTGCTTATGTCCTCTAATCCGCAATACCGTTTTTCACGTCAGAGCCATCATTTAGGTCAAGGTCATGCACCAACGCTATGGCAACGTGTGCATATAGATCCGTGGCTGACTCTTCTCTTATTAACAGTTTGCTGCATTGGTTTGACAATTTTGTATAGTGCAGCGAGCCAAGATGTTGCTATGGTTTTACGCCAAATGGTCAGCTATGGTGTGGCCTTTGCGGTGATGTTTATCATGGCACAGATACCGCCTAGCCTCTATCGCACTTTTACCCCCATATTTTATGTGCTGGGGTTAATCCTACTGGTGTTGGTTGATATCATTGGTGAAGTACGTATGGGTGCTCAGCGCTGGATTAACTTACCAGGATTTGGTAGTGTGCAGCCGTCAGAGTTTATGAAACTTGGCATGCCAATGATGTGTGCTTGGTTTTTATCCAAACGTGATCTGCCGCCCTCAGCGTCTAGTATCGCTATAACCTTGGCGTTAATCATTGTACCCGTGCTATTAATTGCTAAAGAACCTGATTTGGGAACATCGCTATTAGTAGCAGCCAGCGGTATTTTTGTGCTTTTTTTAGCGGGTCTATCGTGGCGATTGATTTCAGCAGCAGCAATTTTAGCAGTCCCTTTTATCGCCATTGCTTGGAACTTCCTGTTACACGATTATCAGCGTACGCGCGTCTTAACCTTACTCAACCCTGAAGCGGATGTACAGGGTGCTGGATGGAACATCATTCAGTCAAAGACTGCTATTGGTGCTGGAGGACTCACAGGAAAGGGCTATTTAGAAGGCACTCAATCACATCTACACTTCCTCCCAGAAGGTCACACTGATTTTATTATCGCCGCTTTTTCAGAAGAGTTCGGTCTGTTGGGTGTGATGTTATTGATGTTTATTTACTCCTGTTTACTCATGCGCGCCTTATACATTGCCTTTACTCACCCCGATGTCTATAGCAGGCTATTAGCGGGGGCCATTGCTATGTCTTTCTTTGTCTACGTGTTTGTCAATGTCGGCATGGTTGGGGGGCTTTTACCCGTGGTTGGGGTTCCTTTGCCTTTTATTAGCTATGGTGGTACCGCCATCGTCACCTTAATGGCGGGTTTTGGTCTGCTCATGTCTATTCACACCCATAAACCTAGCTGACATCATCGGCAAAAAACCCATTATTTTACTACCAAATCAAATGCTTATATTAATACCCCGCACCCTTAGCCCTTGAAATTTAGCAGCGATCACAGGATATAAGCACCTCAAAAGCCGTCACTAGCCAACGACAAAAATTTGGCTATTCAGGCTATTTTTATCCATATTAATATTTTGTTACTTTTAACGGATGCTAAATAATATGGGCCATTAACTGGCCCATTATTCGTCGTAAATGACAGATAAGTTATTATTTAACAAATTTATCTCGAGAAACTTCGGCAGCTAGTTTTTTAAAACCCCCTCATTATTAACCCGTACTGAAAAGTTTTAGTCCTTGTCTTTTACAAATAATTGCGTTAACCTCGTTTTATTGTAGTTATGATACATAACCCGTACATAGCTCCTAAGAAACTTTGCACTTAATTATATTGTGGTTGCAGCTTGGTCTTATAGTTAGCAGCTTGTCGGTTTTGAGCTTTCAAATAAACTACTTAAATAACGGTTTGATAACATAGAAACACTGAACACTCTCTAAAACCTTTATTAATTTAGCAATATCAGAAAGTTTGTAAACTTGACATGCAATGAGATGGGTACTCAATTTTTCATTGAAAATTAGGTGCTTTACTAAAATAGTTAACTATCATTTGAGCGTTTCATAAGTCCCTTCGGTCATATTACCGTTCTTACTTATGATAATGAAAAATTTCCATATATTAAAATCTATCAAAGCCTTGGTTTGACCTCAGTTATTACATGAAAAACAAATTGATGGTGAGGTTTTAGAAGCTGCGACGTGGTGAGATTATTTAAACCATGTGACAGTCAATCTGACAGTATCAGCGTTAGGTTTTAATGTATAAGTTATAGAGGTATCTATGAATAAGCGTTTATCTGGTTTACTTACTATGTCAGCAATGTTGTTTGCTGGCTCTGCAGTCGCTACTAATGCAAACGCTGTAGAAGCAAAAACCTCTCTTGCGATGATTTCACAAGATAACGCCTCCCATATCGATCGTGTGCTTGGCGAGCTTAGCCGTCAGCATGATGGTGCATCAAGTTTAGTTAAATCAGCACGTCAACCTACTTCATTGGCGCTTAGCAGCCCACTGTTAGCCAGTGATACTGCGCAAGTAACAAATGATGAAGATGTATTAGAGCGTCTGACAGCCGTCGCCTCTAACTCAGTCAGTAAGTTTAAGCAAACTGGCCTCGCCTCTTGGTATGGACGTAAGTTTCATGGTCGCAAAACAGCCAGCGGCGAAACTTTCGATATGAATGGGTTAACAGCGGCCCATCGCTCACTACCATTAAATTGCTATGTTAAGGTAACCAACAAAACAAATGGCAAAAGCGTTGTGGTAAAAGTGAATGATCGTGGTCCATTCCATGGTAACCGTGTGTTAGATTTGTCTTATGGTGCTGCTAAACGTCTTGGCATTACTAGTAAAGGGGTCGGTAACGTTGCCATTGAGCGTGTTTCAGGTCCATAGTTTTAAACCAGTCATGATTTAGTTTAGTCAGATCAAACAAAAAGCGCCTAACTATTTTGAATAGTTGAACTGCCCCCCATAAGTTGGACACAACTTATGGGGTATTTTTATGCGTTACGATCTAGACTTTAAGCTCAAAGTCATATCATACTATCGGCAAGGACATACCGGAGTTGCCACCGCCAAGAAGTTTAATCTTCATAAGAAAATGGTATCTAAATGGATTAAGCAATACCAGAGCGGTGGCATAGATGCCATCAAGCCAAAGGCGAGTAAAACT
>NZ_DFBY01000047.1:0-129573 GCF_002366815.1 Psychrobacter sp. UBA3068
ACTTTCGAAGTTGAGAGTGGGGTAGTGATTTATACAATTTCATAAAAAAAACGAGTAATTAACGTCCCAAGAGTCTATGCAAAAACTCTATTCCATGAGCATATCATGAAGAGTGGAGCCACGGTATTATCTGGGTCACACACGGGCAGTTACAAATATCGCAATATCATCATGCATTATGTGTTTATATTTAATATAATAGGCGCGTTATTGGCTTCTACTAAGTACTAAACCCACTTAGCAAGCAGAGTATGCTTGTCGTTAAACACGCATGTCTTAACAACTTGAACAAAGCTTGTTACAGTGCCAGTTATCAATACCAAAATTATCACTATAAAAAATCTAAGCCGCAAGATGCTGTAATCAGATGATTTGGCAATAGCACTTGCGGCTTTGTGACATGTTGAATGATGTTTTTTTACGCTATCTGCTGCCTATCAGTAAAATCAAATGTTAAAGAGTAGCTAAGAGCGCACGGGTAGGACATCAAAACAGTCGTGAGAAAAGACACTATTTAAAAAGCACGTTGCGCGTTTGCTATACGCCCTCTTAATGTCACATGCCATAATCAGCAGTATCAATAGCAACGCCATGTCATCAACCGCATATAATTTCAATCAGCTTACGCAGGACGTATCAACGTATGGGTATTAGCAGCAGTTCTACAGAGTCGACCAAATCAATCGGCTCTATGAGAGTAAATCTATTTTTTGCCATTTTACTGATTGCGATGACCGCCTACTTTTTGTGGTGGGGTCTAGATTACACAATGCGTCAACAGACGACGCTATTTATTGTAGCAACCGCTTTTGGTGTCTTTATGGCATTCAATATTGGTGGTAACGATGTCGCCAACTCTTTTGGTACGTCAGTCGGTGCAGGCACATTAACCATTCCCCAAGCATTAGGAGTGGCAGCGATATTTGAGGTATCGGGGGCCGTATTGGCAGGTGGTGAGGTGACCGACACGATTCGTAAAGGTATCGTTGATTTAGATGGTTTGTCAGTCACACCCAATCAGTTTATTTATGTCATGCTTTCAGCGCTTATTGCGGCCGCGTTTTGGCTGCTGTTTGCTACGCGCAAGGGGTTGCCGGTATCGACCACCCACTCTATTATCGGCGGGGTCGTTGGTAGTTCTATCGTTCTAGGGTTTGATTTGGGCGGGAGCGCTACAGCGTTTTCTACCGTTGATTGGGGCACCATTGGCACCATCGCTATTTCTTGGGTATTGTCGCCACTATTGGGTGGTGTATTGGCCTATGTGCTGTACGGACAAATTAAGAAAAACATCATTGAGTATAATGATAGAACAGAGGCGCATATTGGTGAGCTAAAAGCCAATAAAAAAGTCTTAAAACAAAATCATAAAGAGTTTTTGGATGGGTTGACAGAGTCAGAACAACTGGCCTATACGTCCGCCATGTTACGCGATCAAGAGATTTATAAAGACGATGACTGCGTCGTTGAAGACCTAGAAACTGACTATTATAAAAAGCTTTATGAAATCGAGAACGAGCGCACTAACCTTGATACCCTAAAAGCCCTGAAGCAATGGGTGCCTATCATTGCAGCATTGGGCGGGGCGGTCATGACTTCTCTAGTCGTATTTAAAGGGCTCAAAAACGTCAATAACAATCTGACGACGTTGCAGGGTTTTTTGATCATGGGGATGATTGCTGCGCTGGTTTGGCTGGCTACCTTTATCTACACCAAGACTATTCGTGGTAAACATAAAGAAGACCTTACTAAGGCGACTTTTATTATGTTTAGCTGGATGCAGGTCTTTACCGCCTCAGCCTTTGCGTTTAGTCATGGGTCGAATGACATTGCCAATGCCGTTGGTCCTTTTGCAGCCATTATGGACGTTATTCGTACCAATGAGATCGCTTCACAAGCTGCCGTTCCTCCCGCTGTCATGTTGACCTTTGGTGTGGCACTGATCGTCGGTCTTTGGTTCATCGGTAAAGAAGTGATTCAGACGGTGGGTACCAATCTAGCGAAGATGCACCCAGCTTCCGGCTTCTCAGCTGAACTGGCTGCTGCTGCTGTCGTTATGGGAGCGTCGACGATGGGTCTGCCAGTGTCGAGTACTCACACATTAGTTGGTGCAGTACTTGGCATCGGTATTGTTAATAGAGATACCAACTGGGCACTAATGAAGCCAATCGGCTTAGCTTGGGTGATTACGCTTCCTGCAGCCGCTACCATGTCTGCAATCAGTTATGTCGTACTCAAGCAGATCTTTTAAAAATGCAGCATCCCATAGATTTACGGGCTAACTGAATACCAGAAAAAACGCTTATTGGCATCATACCGATAAGCGTTTTTTTATGTTAGTTGTACGTTTAATCGGTACCAAATTGTTGGCGTTTTTTGGCAAAGAAGCGGTCTAAACGATCCATTGCATCTTCTAAGTCATGAAGGTTTGGTAAGAAGACCAAGCGGAAATGATCGGGCTTGTCCCAGTTAAATCCTGTGCCTTGTACCATTAAGACGTTTTCTTCAATCAGCAAATCCATCATAAAGTCCATGTCGTCTTCAATAGGGTAAACCTCAGGGTCCATCTTGGGAAAACAGTAAAACGCGCCTTGCGGCATGGTGCAAGAAATACCTTTGATGGCATTAAGTCGTGATACTGCCATTTCGCGCTGCTTATACAGGCGACCTTTTTGAGACGTTAAATCCTTCATACTTTGGTAGCCGCCCATCGCTGTTTGGATGGCATATTGACCTTGGACGTTGGAACACAGACGCATAGAGGCCAGCATATCTAAGCCCTCAATAAAGTCAGCCGCGTGTTGCTTGCGACCTGATACCATCATCCAGCCCGCGCGAAACCCAGCGATACGGTGCGATTTTGACAAACCATTGTAGGAGAGGACAAGCACATCGTCGGTTAAGGTACTCATTGGCGTGTGGGCCATATCATCATAAAGAATGCGATCGTAAATCTCATCGGCCATGATGATTAAGTCATGCTCTTTAGCGACTTCAATAATCTGTCGGAGTACGTCATCGCTATAAAGGGCACCCGTTGGATTATTGGGATTAATGACCACAATCCCCTTGGTTTTATCGGTGATTTTAGATTTGATATCTTCGATATCAGGGTGCCAGTTGTCGTCTTCATTACAGCGATAATGCACCGCTGTACCACCCGATAGATTGGCCGCTGCTGTCCAAAGCGGGTAGTCTGGCATCGGAATCAACACTTCATCACCATCGTTCATCAAAGCCTGCATGGTCATCACAATCAGCTCAGAGACCCCATTACCCAAATAAACATCACGGACATCGACCGCTGACAACAACCCCTTTGATTGGTAATACTGCAATACCGCCTTACGTGCTGAAAAAATTCCTTGCGAGTCAGAATATCCTGTGGCTTCAGACAAATTCATGGTCACATCACGCAAAATCTCATGAGGCGCTTCTAGTCCAAAGGGGGCGGGGTTACCGACGTTAAGTTTTAATATACGTTTACCTTCTGCCTCCATTCTATTAGCGGTCTGTAATAGAGGGCCGCGAATGTCATAGCAAACGTTTTGTAGTTTATCGGACTTTTTTATTGTACTCATAGAGTGACCACTCATAGGGTTGTTTTGTGAATGTTTGCGAGTATCAGAGGCTGTGTGTGCGACATTTAAATGAGGCGGGTTTTTATCATTAGATTGGTTTTGCCGCTCACCGCGTAATAGATATCCTTCGCTACAGCCCAAGATACGCGCTAGGGTTGGTAGCTTAGAGGACACAATGCCATTTGTGCCACGCTCCCAATTAGAAATCGCGCCGCGACTCACCTTGGCACCGGCTGCTGTCATCGCTTGGGCTAATTGCTCAGCCGTGAGTCCTTTTTCACGGCGCAACCGCACCAGTCGTTCCGCTTGCGTACTGTTACTATTGTCATCAGACATAGCGATCTAAGCCTTTATAATCAGTGAGTTTGTAATAGATAAGCTAAAGTACAAAATGTGCATCGTTTTATTTGAACACCAATGCAAGATATTATTGCATAATGAAGGCGATTGCAAGGCGTTATTCATTCAAAATTACTCACGAAATGCAAGTATAACTTGCATTTATAATTAGTTCATTACTGTCTCTGTCACGAGATACTGATAAAAACACAAGCTTAACGTAGCCAATCTCGCTTAAAATAGGGAAACCAAACAATATTGGCAGCACTCTTTGTGCATGTGACTTGAATAGTGAGTCGATAACCAGCAGATATACAGCATCGTTCTTATAATAAAATGACGATAAAACGGTTACAGAGATGAGATCATAAATACTCGAATAAGGATACATTATGCAAGACAATCAACTAAGCAAAGAAGAAATCAGCCAGTTAACCGAAGCTGACTGGAAAGAGCGTCTGAGCGCTGATGAGTATCATGTGATGCGCGAAAAAGGCACAGAACGTCCGTTTACAGGTGTCTATAACGATGCGACTGATGATGGTATTTACCGCTGTAAAGGCTGCGGGGCCAGTTTGTTCGACTCATCTAGTAAATTTGATGCCAGCTGCGGTTGGCCAAGTTTCGATCAAGGCATCGATAACAACGCGATTGAAGAGCATGTCGATAACTCGCTAGGTATGACTCGTACAGAAGTAACGTGTAGCAACTGCGGTGCCCATTTGGGTCACGTTTTCCCTGATGGACCGCGTGAGACCACAGGGATGCGTTATTGCATCAACTCTGTTTCTATTGATTTGGATAAGTCTGAGAAGTAGTATCGACTCTTGCAGTCAGTGACATAATGTTAGAGGGATAAAAGGGAAGCGCGTGAGGCTTCCTTTTTAGTATTATTTATACGGTGAATGAGGTATAAATGCTTAATAGACACCCCCAACAAATCAGTCAATTTAAGGATAAATGATGAGCCCTATTTATGAATTTACTGCTGAGCGCATGGATGGCACCTCACAAGCGTTTTCTGACTATCAAGGTCAGGTGTTACTCATCGTCAATACCGCGAGCAAATGTGGATTTACGCCGCAATTCGAAGGACTAGAAGCGCTGTATCAACAGTATAAAGAGCAAGGGTTGGTCATCATCGGCTTTCCTTGTAATCAGTTCGGTAACCAAGATCCCGGTAGTAATGATGAGATTGGCGCGTTTTGTCAAAAGAACTACGGTGTCAGCTTCCCAATGATGGCAAAGGTCGATGTCAATGGCGATGAGGCGCATCCACTTTTTAAGTGGCTTAAAAGTCAAAAGGGCGGTGTGCTCACCGATGGTATTAAATGGAATTTTACCAAGTTTTTGATTGGTAACGATGGGCAAGTTATCGAACGTTATGCCCCAACCACCAAGCCAGACGCGATCAAAAACGATATCGAGCAAGCACTCACCAATAAATAAGTATTGAACCTAAAAAAATATGGGTTTTTTATAAAAATATAAAATCAATAAAAACATATGCTTGCTAGAATTTTTCATAAAAATGCGTAAAATATCGCAAAAACTGGAAAATAGCGTTTGACAGCCAACTGTAAATCTATATAATACACACCCACAGCAACGGAGCTTAGTGACAAACTTAGGGCTCAGTTGATGTTGAATAAATTGCATAGCAATTGTTCGAAGGGTGATTAGCTCAGTTGGTAGAGCGTCTGCCTTACACGCAGAATGTCGGCGGTTCGAATCCGTCATCACCCACCACTTCTTAGCGAGTGGATAAATAAGCTAAGACGACCTAAGCAGCGGTAGTTCAGTTGGTTAGAATACCGGCCTGTCACGCCGGGGGTCGCGGGTTCGAGTCCCGTCCGCTGCGCCATATTTAAAACGAATTTAGACTATTAAGTTTAAGCAAGTTTCGCCTCAAACATTAGATTGTTTGAGGTTTTTTTGTGTCTGTAGATTTTATTAAGTGTTTGATTTATAATTATTTATTGTTTTTAGGCTGCTTTTGAGCTAGAAAGGAGCTTATCTCCACGTACTTTTTCTAAGGCTGTATTCCCCATTCAATGAAATGAGAAGTGTCTATGACTATTTTTACTACTATGTCTAATAGGAAGTCTTATCGCTATTTACCTACGTTTATTCAAGGGTCGGCTGTTTTTTTAGTAGCTGCTGTGTTATCAGCTTGTGGGCAGTCTGACATCGATAATTCTAATGGCAGCCCTGTTGAGGCAGAGACTACCCAAGTGGCGCAAGTGGTTGTAGAAAATCCAGCAGACAACACAGACCTGCTCAAAAATGTGTCAGCAACCATTTACAAAGATGCCAATTGCGGTTGTTGCAAAGAGTGGATAGAGCACACACAGTCGTATGGCTTACACTCGACTGTCGAGCATCCAGCAGATCTATTACTGATTAAAGATCGTTATGGCGTGCCTGCTGAGACACGCTCTTGTCACACCGCTATCACCACTGATGGCTATGTCTTTGAAGGTCACGTTCCAGCGAAGTACGTCGCTGAATTTTTGCAGAATCCACCGGCGCAAGCCATTGGACTGGCTGTACCGGGGATGCCTGTCGGTAGTCCGGGTATGGAGTATCAGGGTCAGTTTGCACCGTATCAGATCATGCAAATAAACAAAGATGGTACAAAGCAAGTATATGTTGAAGTGGAGTCGGCAGAGCAGCAGTTATAAGCTGATGTCTTCAAACCAAAAACACTTAATTGAAACTTCAATAAATTGGTAACATTGATGGAGACTGACCGATGAATCATGACGAGAAAAACCAGATGAACCCTTATGTGAAATTTACCCTCATGATTCTTACGTCTACTGTGCTGATGTATATCATGATGTATTTCAACACTTATGAATGGGATCATGTGTATTTCAGTGAGACTCGAGTTTACATGGCGCTATACATGGGGGCGGGTATGGCAGTGGTTATGCTGGCGTTTATGGCCAACATGTATAAGAAAACCAAGATTAATTTAATGATTTATGGGTTGAGTATCGTACTGTTTGCGGTAGGTATTTGGGGCGTTAGATCACAGCAAACCGTTGATCAGGTCGATTGGATGCAAGCCATGATTCCCCATCACTCGATTGCTATTTTAACCAGTGAGAGAGCGGATATAGAAGATCCTAGAGTAAGACAGCTCGCTGATCAAATCATCGAAACACAAAAACGTGAAATAAGCGAGATGCAGGCACTTATTGAAGATTTAAAATAGATGACGTGTCAGGAATAAGAGATTTGTCACAACACACCACCCATAAAAAAACCCCCATCAAAGTGATGAGGGTTTTGGCAAATGCCATAATTGAATCAAAGATGACTCAAGAAATTTACTACTAAAATGTGGCTCTCCAACCTGGGCTCGAACCAGGGACACACGGATTAACAGTCCGTTGCTCTACCAACTGAGCTATTGGAGAATAGGCTGTAAGACTTTAATTTCCTACAACGAGCCTTAGAAGTCTCTAATGAGTTCTTGCTAAGTGGGGCGTATTCTAGCAAAGATAAAAAATACGTCAAGCGTTTTTTTGCATATTTAGTAAAAATTGTCATTTTAATGATGAGATAGCAGATTTTTACTAAAAAATGGCTAAAACGTCTACAAAAAAAGACACCTTATAGAATATATAGGGTGTCTTTTTCTATAAAAAAACTTATAAGACTAAGTGTCCTTTATGACTTATTCGGCAACGTCTAAGTCAGCCACTGCTTTTTCGATACGTGATAAGGCGTCTTTTAAGGTGGCTTCATCGGTTGCGTAAGAGATACGCATGTAACCGCCAAGGCCAAATGCATCACCAGGGACAACGGCTACCCCGACTTTGTCTAATAACCATTCTGAAAACTCCGTACATGATGAGAGACCAGCGGCTTTGATCAGAGGTTTGATTTCTGGGTACACGTAAAACGCGCCATCAGGACGCAGACAAGTGATGCCTTTGATGGCGTTTAGGCCATTCACCACTAAGTCACAGCGCTGCTCAAATGCGGCTACCATCGGTGTGAGGACACTTTGGTCACCGCTGATTGCTGCTTCTGCTGCCACTTGGCTAATCGAGGTTGGGCATGAGGTGGATTGTGATTGTACCTTTTTCATGGCACCGATTAGCTTAGCAGGGCCGCCAGCATAACCGATACGCCAGCCTGTCATTGCATACGCTTTAGACACACCATTTAGAATGATCGCACGGTCTTTTAGCTCAGGTGCTGCATTTAAGATATTGTAGAACTTATCACCCGTCCAGCGGATATGTTCGTACATGTCGTCTGAGGCTACATAGACTTGTGGATGCTTTTTCAGTACTTCAGCGATGGCTTTTAGCTCATCTAACGTATAAATCATACCCGTTGGGTTAGAGGGGCTATTCAATACCAAAAGTTTGGTCTTGTTAGTAATGGCGGCTTCTAATTGCTCAGCGGTAATCTTAAAGTTTTGCTCAGCCGGGCATTTAACGATGACTGGCACGCCTTCTGCGATGATGACCATGTCAGGATAGCTGACCCAGTATGGCGCTGGGATGATGACTTCGTCGCCTGGGTTGATAAAGGCTTGGGCAAGGTTAAAGAACGACTGCTTACCACCGACCGATACTAGGATTTCGTTTGGCTCATAGCTGATGTCGTTGTCGCGCTTGAATTTCTCTATGATGGCGGTCTTTAGCTCTGGCGTACCATCGACAGCAGTATATTTAGTAAAGCCGTCATTGATCGCATCGATGGCTGCTTTTTTGATGTGTTCAGGGGTATCAAAATCAGGTTCACCAGCGCCCAAACCGATAATATCTTTACCCGCTGCTTTGAGCTCTTTGGCTTTATTGGTAATCGCTAGCGTAGGTGATGGTTTGATGTTGTTGACGCGGTCAGACAGTTGCAACTCGCTCATGAGAGATCCTTTTTACATTGGAGTGGGTTAGTGAAGACGTGTTATTGATTATATAAACTGTTAAGGGTTATTAAAACATGACGCCAGACAGCTTCACGCCTTGTCTTTTTAAGCAGTTATCCGTTCAAGGTAGTATCGTGACGCAAAAAAGTGTTTGGTTGAGGTGAGGTGTTCTCGCTTATTGTACTATTGCAGAATAGGCGTCGACATATTCCCCCCAACCGCCCTATTTTTCTTTTTAAAAGGGACGTTTTAAAAGGGACGTATTGTGATGGTAGTTAACGCTCAATAATCAGTGAGCATTCAGACCTCTACGCACTTTTGATCTTGGCATTGTAGCATGTGGTTATTGTACTGTCTTATAGGGGTCGTAACAGAAAATGACGAATTTCTTAGCAGGTTTGCCAGCGTGATGACGGACAGATTTAATAGGATGAGGGGCGAAGTGATTGCGAAACCACAACAATAAAATGGTTATTTTACGCTATTATTATTTAGATATATTACATAAAACGGAATTTATTTTAATAAAAATTAACCTGATATTCTAAGTAGAAGCACGAGTCATTAAAGCTTGGGTAAACGGTGATTTTTCCTATAAGTGTGACCAAAAGGAGGTTGATCATGACAGACTCTTCTAAAAAACTGCATATCCTTATTACTGGAGCGACCTCGGGCATTGGTAAGCAGTTAACAAAAGACTATCTCTTAGAAAACCATCACGTGTATGCCGTTGGCCGTGACGATGAGGCGTTGGCTGAACTGAAGTCGCTAGGGGCAGACACCATCGATTTAGATTTAATGAATCGAGAGAAAGTGCTCGCAGCTTTTGACAAAATCAGTGAGGTAGATTTGGCGATTTGTGGGGCGGGTATGTGTGAGTATTTGGACATGCCAAATTTTGACAGTGCGGCGTTTATGAGAGTCATGTCAGTGAATATGGGCACATTATCACATGCCGTTGAGGGCGTGTTGCCAAAGCTGATTGCCTCAAAAGGCCGCTTGGTTGGCATTGGGTCCGCATCTGCTTATGTGCCTTTTGCGCGGGCTGAAGCGTATGGCAGTTCAAAGGCCGCCATCCATTACTTGATGAAAACCCTGCAGATTAGTCTCGCTCCGTACGATGTGGCGGTCAGCTTAGTGGTGCCGGGTTTTGTCGAAACCCCTATGACCAAACAAAATGACTTTCCTATGCCGTTTATTCAGACTCCAGAGCAGGCAAGCCAAGCCATACGCGATGGTATCGAGAGTGGCCATGAGGTTATTGAGTTTCCGAAAAAACTGACTTTACCGTTAAAGGCATTGGGTACGTTGCCGGACTTGGTCTGGCAGCAAGTTAGTGAAAAGCTCAATAAAAAGTGAGGCTCTACAGTAATTTAAAGGACGACTCACCAAGACATAGCTACCCATATAGGAAGGACACTTTATGCCGTTTATTCGTTTCAAGCGTGCAAATAATCAAAAGACCGCGCAAAAACATACGCATACTGCTGAAAATTGTGATGATATCGAAACGGAAAAGCGTGTTGCTATTATCGGCTCAGGTGTCTCAGGACTGACTTGCGCCCATTATCTTGTGGCGCAGCATGATATTACGGTGTTTGAAGCCAATGATTATATCGGCGGGCATGTCAACACCATCGATGTCGCGCTACAAGATGGCAAAAAAGCAAAGAGCAGCAAAGTAGAGAGCAGTGCGATAGATACAGGATTTATTGTTTTTAATGAGCGTACGTATCCCAATTTCTTTCGTTTGCTTCATGAGTTACAAGTGCCGTTTCAGGCAACGGATATGAGCTTTTCGGTAAAGAATACGGTGCGTGCCTTTGAATATAACGGTCATACACTCAACACTTTATTGTCGCAGCGAAAGAATGTACTGAATCCAAAATTTTGGCAGTTTATAAAAGAAGTCTTACAGTTCAATAAACACATCAAGCAGCTGCGTCAAGCTTATGAAGCTGCTCGCGCGCACGGGCAAGAGGGGAGTCGTTTCACTGAACAAACTCTCGGTAGTTATCTGGTAAAAAAACGCTATGGTCATCTGTTTACGGATAACTATCTACTGCCCATGGTCTCGGCTATTTGGTCAACCAGTCTGGATGAAGTCCAAGATTTTCCACTGGTGTTTTTTGCGCAGTTCTTTGACAACCATGGTTTGCTTGATGTGGTCAATCGGCCGCAGTGGTTTACGATCAAAGGCGGCTCAAAGCAATATGTCAATAAACTGATTCCACGTTTTATCAAAGCGGGTGGCAAGGTGCGAGTCAATAGCCTAGTACAATCTGTAGTACGTGATGGCGAACAAGTGATTTTGACGGTGCAAAGTAAAGGTAATGTTGATAATCGTAGCGAAAACTTTGTGTTCGATGAAGTCATCTTTGCTTGTCATGCAGACACCGCCCTCAATATTTTAAAAGATGCCAGTACGGATGAATCTAAAGTATTAAGTCACTTCCGCTTTACCAAAAATACCGCGGTACTGCACACAGATACCAGTGTCCTACCCAAAAAACCACTAGCATGGGCAAGTTGGAACTATTTAATCGAGGAAAAATTGTCAGGCCACGTGACAGAAGAGAGGCAAGCTTCTAATATCGCCGGAAACGTGCAAATATCGAGTAAGCCCGTACTGACCTATCATATGAATATCTTGCAGCGCCTGACCAAAAAGCATAATTATTTGGTCACTTTGAATCACCAGATTGATGAGAGTCAGGTAGTCAAGCGTATCGACTATAGTCATCCAGTGTTTGATCTAGCGATGATTGAGGCTCAAACCAAATGGTCAAGTATCTCTGGCAATGGTTTGCATACGCATTTTTGCGGTGCATACTGGTTCAATGGCTTTCATGAAGATGGCGTACGCAGTGGATTACGTGTCTGTCAGGCGCTCGGTCTTGATATTGATATAAAAGTTGAAGCCGATCCATCTCATCTGCCGGATGCCGATAGCGCCCATACGCCATTTCGCTATAAGGACTTACCCGTGAAAGCAGATACAAAGCCACGCAAACTTCATAAACGTCAGGTCACGACGGCGACTACCAATCAAGAGCTGATTGAGTATGTGGCGCATTTACAGTCTGCGACCATTGATAGCGTTCAAACGAGAAGCCGAGGGTTATTTGGCCGTCGTAAAGGGCGGTAATTTTGGGGTTAAAATCAAGCAATACTATCGAAGAGAGCGTTATGTCTAGTAAAGTCCACTCGTCTAACACCTCCGTGCCCCATCAGTTGTTCCACGGCACAACATGGCACAGCAGGCTGCTGCCAAGCGTACATAAGTTTAGTTACCCTTATCGTTATTGGGGGATCAATATTAGCGCCTTAGCGGCAGGACAGGCGCTCCCTGACATCAGTACGGCAGCCATTGGTGAAAGTAAAATCCTGAAAAAATTAAGGTTAACCTCAATTCTGCCAAAGAGACTATTAGCAATACAATGGTCGTTATTTTCAGCAAAGAAAAAGGCTTTGCAGCAGTTTTGTCCTGATGACTATTTGCAGGGAATAAATAGCCTAAGTAACAATAACAATGCTGATATCAATAACCAGTTGGATCAGGTTCAAGCACTTAAGTATCGTTTACAACAAGTATTTATCGCTCAAATGGGCAGTGCGCCGTTAGGCGAGACGGTCGGACTTGTGGTTTGTCGCAATGCTGGCCTCTATTTTAGCCCAGTCAATTTTTATTTGGGTTTTGATAAGCAGCAGGTACCCACCCATTTGTTGGCTGAGGTTTCTAACACGCCATGGGATAAGCGTCATTATTATGGGTTTTTGTTAGAAGGTGAGCGTACTGAGTTTTGCCACGATAAAAACTTCCATGTGTCACCCTTTAACCCTATCGATCAGCTCTATCGTTGGCAGGTCACCATAAAGAGTACGACAAAAGACGAGGCAAAAGGGCAGCCGAACAATGGTTTGCAGGTTCGTATTGCTATTGATATCAGTGATGAGCGCGGTGACGTGTTAAAAACGGGGGTAAAGATGTCAGGTATAGCTTTGACTGATGCCTCTGTCCGTCAAAGCTTGCGACAAAACCCCCTCATGAATATAACGTCTTTATCGCGTATCTATTGGCACGCTTTTAAACTTTATGCGATCAAAAAAGTGCCGTATGTAAACTATGATGAAAAGCTGGTCAATAGCCAACAGCACCCAGCAAGCACTCAAAAAGCTGACTCTTAACGATGGAGAGCTCAAAGAGTATCAGAAATAAAACACGTGACTACAGAAGGCCTATACAAGGATGAACACACAATGCCAGCACGACCAACCGACCGCGCACCCAGCTCAGCATTAGAGAAACTGTCCGTACGGCTGAACAAAATAGCCAACGAGAGCGCTGTTTTGCGACCCATGAATGAGGGAATAAATCAATTGGCAAGAAAACTCATATTTCGAGCCCTAAAGCACATTCAGTTCGGCAGCCTTACCTTAATCGAAGCATTTGGTGAACAGGCACCTACTACAAGCCGCTTTGGTAGTGTGTCATCTAGCGTTGCTAGCACCTCAGCGGTTGGTCGTCATCCATTACACGTCACCTTGATGATTCATGACAGCGCTGTGTATCGGCAACTGTTACTGGGTGGCTCTATAGCGCTGGCAGACAGCTATATTAATGGCGAATGGGATACGGATGATTTAACGGGATTGATTCGCTTGGCAGCGCGTAACTTGGCAGTACTCAATAAACTAGAGAGTCGATTTGCTGGCGTGAGTAAAGCATTTGAGAAAGCGAAGCATCAACTGCGTAGTAATGATAAATCTGGCGCCAAATCCAATATCCTAGCGCATTATGACTTGGGTAATGATATGTATCAGCGCTTTTTAGACGATACGATGATGTATTCTGCGGCCGTGTATCGTACGCCTGAGATGACACTTAGCGATGCGCAGCAGTACAAATTGGCGCTTATATGTCAGCGTCTACAACTTACCCCTGATGATCACGTTATCGAAATTGGGACGGGTTGGGGTGGTTTTGCTATTTATGCCGCCCAGCATTATGGTTGTCACATAACAACAACGACCATCTCTGATGCGCAGTATTGTGAGGCGAAGCGCCGAGTCAAAGCCGCTGGACTGTCTGATAAAATCACACTACTTAAGCAAGACTATCGTGAGCTGACAGGGCAGTACGACAAACTGGTCAGTATTGAGATGATTGAAGCGGTCGGGCATGAATATTTACCGACTTTCTTTGCCAAGTGCAATAGCTTGCTCAAACCCACGGGACTAATGGTATTGCAAGCGATTACCTTCAATGACCAAAATTACCAAGACTACATAAAATCGGTCGATTTTATTCAGACACATATTTTTCCTGGTGGCTGTCTGTTATCCAACCAAGAGCTAAACACGCAGTTTACTGAGCAGACCGACATGGTCATCAAACAGCTACACGATTATGGCTTTGACTATGCGCACACGCTGAGGGATTGGCGTACCGCATTTATGGCGCAGCGTACAGAAATCGAAGCGCTTGGTTATGATGACGCCTTTATTCGTTTATGGAACTTTTACTTTTGCTACTGTGAAGGGGGCTTTTTAGAACGGACCATTGGCGTGGTACAAGTGACTGCAGTGAAGCCTAACAACATTGACACGATGCACTTCTCTGATGGGTCTTTCGATGACAGGGTGAGTGAGGAGCAAAGCTGTCGCCTTATGGATCAACTTATGAACGATAATGACCAAGATGCGTTCAACCAACATGCGCTACCTTTATAAGTGGTGCCGACAATAATCTTAATACAAGGATGTGGTTATGGGATACGTATTTGTCTATCTTGCTGCTGTGGTCATATTTTTGGGCGTTGATGCGGTTTGGTTAACGACTATGAAAGGGGCTTTTTATGAGGCACGTATCGGTCACTTATTGGCTGATGAGCCAAATATGGTCGCCGCAGGTGTGTTTTATATGTTTTACATATTGGCGCTTTGTATATTGATCCTGTACCCACAAATCAAAGCGGGCACTTCAATCGGTCATATTTTCTTACTCGGTGGCTTAATTGGGCTGATGGCTTATGGGACGTATGACTTTACCAGTTTGGCCCTGTATAAAGGCTTTACCTTAGACACAGCGTTAGTTGATTTTGCTTGGGGTGGTATTTTAACAGGCTCAGTTAGTGCGATGGTTGCTTGGCTTGCTTACCGCTTTCATTGGTTGACCTAAAGGGCTGTCACCACGATCAAGTTGAAAATTTACATAACTTAGACCATTAGTCGACAGATGACTGTTTGAGCTGTGTCGGACGCTACTGTATAACTGATACTCATAATAAATAAGTTTTAGACAATTTGAGGATCGTTATGCCGCAATATAATACCAGCTCGACTGCCAAAAAAGCCCCTTTAAACCATGAGCTATATATGTCGATACTCATGACACCAGATATGGCGAACTTCATCGGTAACGTCCATGGTGGGGATTTGCTAAAGATGCTTGATCAGGTCGCTTATGCCTGTGCCAGTCGCTATAGCGGTAACTACGTAGTGACCTTGTCTGTGGATCAGGTCATGTTCCGTGAGCCTATCTATGTTGGTGAGTTGGTGACTTTTGCCGCAAGTGTCAATTATGTAGGAAATACCTCAATGGAGATTGGCATTCGAGTCGAAGCAGAAGACGTCCGAGCCCGCACAGTGCGCCATACCAACAGTTGTTATTTTACGATGGTGGCTATTGATGACAATGGCAAGCCGACACCTGCGCCACCGCTTAATATTAAAAATGAGATGCAGCAGTGCCGCGCTGACGCCGCGCTGGAACGTAAAAACTTGCGTATGGAAAGCTCACATCGTCCAAGCTGCGATTTTGGAGAGGGAGATATGATCGGAGAGCGGGATCAATAAAAGCCAGTTTGCATAGAACGGCAAACAACGGCTTAACAGACAGTTTGTCCACCGCGAATCATCTAAAATTACTCCCCACACCCTAAAAATCTACTGACGCTTTATCTAAGAATACGCGAACTTTTATGTCAGGCATTGGGACCGCTAAAGTCAGTCCTACGACATAGTCAGTCTGTTTTGAAGACAGTGGTTAAACAGATGTTATTTTACTGAGGCTATTATGAGTTTGAAGCCATCAAAAGACAATTTACCTAGTCCTGCTACTCATCAATCCACGCCGCACACGAGGCGTTCTCGTGGTATAAGCCAGATCAACATTGACCGCACTTCTGCTGCTCTGACTCATTCGGACTCTAATGGTTCTTCTGAAACCGTACCAAACAAAGATAAGCAACACTCTGGCTCATTGGTGACGGTGTTGATTGCCGTTGGGGCAAACCTTATCATTGCGATTGCAAAAACCATCGCCGCATTCATGACTGGTTCTGCTTCTATGATAGCGGAGTCCGCTCACTCTTGGGCCGATGCAGGCAATGGCACATTATTAATTGTCGCTGAAAAAAAAGCCGTCAAACCGGCGGACGCAAACCATCCGCTAGGCTACGGTAAAGAATCCTACGTTTGGTCAATGATTGCCGCTTTTGGCGTTTTTATGGCAGGCTCTATTGTGTCTATTTATACGGGCATCACTGAGTGGAACGCACCAGAGAGTGAGACCAATTATACGATTGGTTTTATTATATTGGCCGTAGCTTTTGTCCTTGAAGGATTTTCTTTAGTACAAGCTTACCTCCAAAGTAAAAAGCACGGTGAAGCAATTAATATCAGCGCCATCGGTTATGTGGTCGATACGTCAAACCCAACACTACGCGGCGTATTTTTTGAAGATTTGGCTGCTGTGATTGGTTTGGTTATTGCTGCGGCAGCGATGGGCATGCATGCTTATACAGGTCAGCCGTTTTGGGATGCATTAGGTTCTATTATCGTGGGGCTACTACTAGGCGTGGTGGCTATCTTTCTGATCAGTCGTAATCGGGATTTTTTGGTGGGGTATAAAGTATCAGATAGAATACATACCTACGTATTGAGTGAGCTGCTCAATCATCCAGACATTGATAGCGTCTCGTACCTACATTTAGAATGGGTAGGTCCCAAAAAAATATTTATGGTGGCGGCAGTAGACATCGCGGGTAATCAAAAAGAAAAAGAGATCGCGCAAAAATTTGAAGACATTGAGAACCAGTTCCGTGCCAATCCCCTGTTTCAAGAGGCTATTTTAACACTCTCGGCACCCAGTGCTGACGTACTGAATTTATCTAGCCGCTAAATCACTAAAGTAAAAGCACGACTGACATGCTTAATAGCGAGAGTGTTCTATGAGATACCGTCTACAGGCAGTTATTAAAAACACGAGTATGTGTCTGCCCATCACGCAAGTATTGAGCAGGGCACTATGGATGGCGCTGATAGTAGGCAGCCTGACACAGGCGAATGCTGAACTGATTATTCATAGCGAGCCTACTCAGCAGCAAGTAGTGACTTCTGAGCAGACAGAGGCGTTTAATAGTGATGTCTTTAAAATGTGGGTGGTTAATCGGAGTCATAACATGACTGCACCGACGGATGCGTCTGTCATTAAGTTGATGCAAGTGATGCACATCGATGAGCAAATAAAATCTATCGTCAAAGGGCAAAAAGCCACTATCGAAGCCATTCACGAACAAGCCCAAAATAGAAAACATTTACCAGAAAATAAAGCGTCAAGTACGCGCCAGCGTGAGCTGCAAGAACAAATACAAAATGTTTTGGGTCAATACAGCAAAATAATGACCGAGAGTATTGGTGAAGCAGCTAATGAGCAAACATTGACCCAAGCTTACGTCAATGCGGCGAAGACTTATTACACGCAGGCAGAAGTCGATGCCCAGATCGGGTTTTACGATACGGTAATCGGTCAAAGTATTTTAGCCAAGCAGCCACAAATCACGGCAGATTTTTTAAAGCAATCACTACCTGACGATACCAGCAAAGCTGAAGGGCAGTTAGAAGCATTACTGCCGCAGATGAAACAAATTATCAAAGGTATCTTTTAGTTGAAGTCTGAAAGGTTTACACGTGATTTTCCGGAATTCGGCTAGTATCAGGCGTTAAAAGTCAGACGTTAAAAAAAAGCTCAGACGCATCTAAAAAAGGCCGCCTATTTTAGGCGACCTTTTTTGTGTTTTATCTTTTATCACGCTCAACTTTCAATAATTTAGATTATGAAAGCTTATTTCTTTGGCGCGTTGGCACCAATGAACCACGCATCTTTATCGATGATACGGCTTACTTCTGTCAGTACGTCAGCGGTATCTTCGTCTCCGGCTTCGCCTGCAGTATCGATCGCTTCGCGTAGTGAGGCGGCGATTGTTTTATAGCGGTTGGTAAGCTCACGGACATGTTGATCGACTTCGGTAATATCAGTAGGATAAGTTTCCAAAATAGAATCTTCAACCACACGCTTTGAGATCCCATTTGCTTTGCCGCCCAAGATAACAATACGTTCAGCCACAGTGTCATAACCCTCTGTCAAACGCTCATAAGTATCGTCTAATAGCTGATGCACACCGATAAAGCCTGTGCCTTGTAGGTTCCAGTGGCATTGCTTACTGTCCATGCTCAAATCAATTAGATTTGCTAAGTTAGCGTTTAGCAGATCAACCATTTTTTTGGCAGTTTCATCATTAATACCACTTGCGTAACGTTCTCTCATATTTTACTCCGTTATATCGTTATTTTATTGAATGGATGTCTAGCTTGTTTTTATTGATATTTTACGTCGGTACTGCTTGTTGATTCGTTATAAATCATACCAGCTTAAATAGGGTATGAAACCCTTAAGCGTTATGCTTTGTTAGGTGGTCGTGTAATGAGTTTGTTAACCATGAAAAGCTTTGTAAATGGAGTGGATGCTATGTGCGTTTTATATAACTATCTTAGGCACACTTAGCAGTAATGCTTTTATGGATAGTGCACTTATAAAGGGTGCTCTTATAAAGGGGGTGCTTATAATTATATAATTAAGAGTCACTTTATATGCTTAGATACGGGTTCGTATTTTCCACGGCAAGTCATAGACAAAGCTCGTAATCATCCTTTAAAAATCGATATTCAGACCCCATATTGTTATAAACTTTCAAAAGAAGTAAGCCATTATGCGAATGCCTGAACCGCGCTCGTCGCGTCAGTTAAACCAGTTGGCCACTCAGCTCCAAGGCGAGGCTGAAATTAGTGGTGTTAATGCGTCAGGGACGCAAATATCGAGTCGTGCCTTTGAGATGGTGACGGATTTTGAACCAGCAGGCGATCAGCCCCAAGCGATCAAAAAGCTCGTTGGCGGTATCAATTCTGGAATGGATGAGCAGTTGCTACTGGGTGTGACTGGTTCTGGTAAAACCTATACAATGGCGAAGGTCATCTCTGAGTGTCAACGGCCGACCATTATCATGGCGCACAACAAGACGCTCGCCGCGCAGCTATATGGCGAGTTTAAGTCATTTTTCCCCAATAATGCGGTCGAATATTTCGTCAGTTATTATGACTACTATCAGCCTGAAGCTTATGTCGCCGCTAGTGATACTTTTATCGAAAAAGACAGCGCCATTAATGATCACATTGATCAGATGCGCTTGTCAGCCACGCGTGCCTTGTTAGAGCGCCGCGATGCGATTATTGTCGCCTCGGTATCTTGTATCTATGGTTTGGGTGATCCAGAAAGCTATCTAAAAATGCTACTACATGTGGTCGTTGGTGATCAAATAGATCGTACGGCGACGATTAAACGTCTGGTCGAAATGCAATACACGCGTAACGAGCTGGACTTTGGCCGTGGTACGTATCGCTTGCGCGGTGAGCTACTCGATATCTATCCTGCTGAATCTGAGCAACTGGCTGTACGGGTGCACTTATTTGACAATGAAGTGGAAAAAATCACATGGTTTGATCCGTTAACAGGCAAGACCGTACGTAGCGTGCCCCGTATTACGATTTATCCAAAGTCACATTATGTGACACCGCGCAATAAACTAGAAGCGGCGAGTCATACGATTCGTGAAGAGTTAGAGCCGCGTTTGGAGTATTTCCGTGATAACAATAAGCTGGTTGAAGCGCAGCGCCTTAAAGAGCGTACGCAATATGATCTTGAGATGATTCAGCAGCTTGGCTACTGTAACGGTATCGAAAACTACTCGCAGCATCTGTCTGGTCGTCCATCAGGAGAAGCGCCGCCGACGTTGTTTGATTATATTCCAGAGGATGCGCTGCTATTCCTTGATGAGTCACATGTGACTGTCTCGCAGATTGGGGCGATGTATAAAGGCGATAGATCCCGTAAAGAGAACTTAGTCAATTATGGGTTTCGTCTACCAAGTGCGATGAATAACCGTCCCATGAAGTTTGAAGAATGGGAACGTATCAAACCCAAGACGATTTATGTGAGTGCGACGCCTGCGTTGTATGAGTTAGAGCATAGCGAACAAGTCGTCGAGCAAGTGGTACGTCCCACGGGCCTGATCGATCCTGAGATTGAGATACGTCCTGTGTTGACGCAGGTCGATGATGTGCTATCCGAGATTACCAAGCGCCGCGAAAAAGATGAGCGCGTACTGATTACCACTTTGACCAAACGCATGTCAGAGGACTTAACCAGTTATCTCAAAGAATATGATGTCAAAGTGGCGTATTTGCATTCAGATATCGATACGGTTGAGCGTATGCAGATTATTCATGAGCTGCGCACTGGCGTCCATGATGTCTTGGTGGGTATTAACCTATTGCGTGAAGGCTTGGATATGCCAGAGGTGTCATTGGTTGCTATATTTGATGCAGATAAAGAGGGATTTTTGCGTTCTGAGCGCTCCCTCATTCAGACCATTGGTCGTGCTGCGCGTCACTTAAATGGTAAGGCCATTCTCTATGCCGATCGCATCACACCAAGTATGCAAAAAGCGATAGATGAGACGGATCGTCGCCGTGACAAGCAGATTGCTTTTAACCTTGAGCATAACATCACGCCAAAAGGCGCGCGCCGTAGTATCACCGATAAGATTGATACAGGTGAGAGCTTGGATGCCAATGACAATCAAGCCATTCCAGTTAAGAGTAACCTGCCTGATGTCGATATTAATATCTTGCGTAGTCCGGATTTATTGGCCAAAGAGATTAAGCGTTTGGAAAAACAGATGCAGCAAATGTCGCGTGACCTAAAGTTTGAGGAAGCCGCAAAAACACGTGATAAGGTGCTTGAGCTTAAAGCGCATCTAATCTAGCCGTTTAGTTTGGATAGTATTTAGAAGTAAAAAAGGTGAGTTGCACAGTGTTTGTGACTCACTTTTTTTGTGTCAATGTTTTGTAGGGCTTAAAAGCTGGCTTGTATTTGAAACAGCACCCGATATCTATGAAGAGAACGAATATTGACAGTACATTTTTACTAACATCAAACGCAGTTTTACATATCCCACCTTAAAAAATGCCTACGTATCTTATAGGCTAAATACATAAGGCACGAGCGACAAAGCATACAGATAAATGCTAGACGTGGATTACAAAGTCAGGCGTGCTAACGTATTTTATAAATTTTTAAGTGAAGGAACGGTCTATGTTTGATATCAAATCGTTTTTTAAACGAGAAGTAGAAAAGAAGCTCATTGATGTAGATGATTATATTTTTATGCCTGAGCGCGTCGAGATGGAGCTTGAAGGTGGTCTACTAAACTGCGTGTTAAATAGTGATGGTCGTGTCGATATTTTTTATAGCAAAGAAGGGGTGACAGAAGTCAGCTCAGCATCACGTAAACATCCTTTTACCTCATTTGAGACTGAGCTGAATCATGGTGTTTATGATGATGTCATCGATGATCTGATCAAAGAAGTGAGCAAAATTATCGATGGCTCTTCCAAGTATTTTCGTCGAAATAAGGTATTACCTTCCACAGCCGCTTTACCTTCTAAGCCACCTACTGACCTATAGTATGAGCGGTATTCAAACTTGTAGAAAAAAGGGAGCGTTATATTTCACGTCTCCCTTTTTTTATTTTTAGCGGCTTATTTGGTAAAACTTGCGTAGCAGCTTTGTAGGGACTTTGCGACGACTCTCGCTACCAGCTGCGTGCGATATTGCGAGTCTATAGCCGCATTTCCCAGTTCCACAATGGTGACTTGCTGCGGTGCTTGCTCACTGACACAGCCGCAAACATTACTCTTTACCGCTTCCTCCTGCGTCTCAGTCATGGCCACACTCGCAATACGCCACGCGTTTTGTTTCTCAATTTGGCTACGGCACTGATTGTCAATGGCTGCTTTAAAGACGTTCATACCAATCTCGTTTGCTGTACCGATAGCATTACCTGTACTGTTATTAACACCACCTGTCGTGGTACAGCCAGTTAAGGCAAAAGTAGCGAGTAAGAGGGTGGAAGCAACGTATTTTTTCATAGGAAAGTCCTTTAAGTTTTTTGAGTGGAAATCAAAAGCGCGCTGTTTGAAAACGTTTGTGATTATTGCATATTTTTAACCGCGTTATTCATAACTTACACAGGAAAAACGATAGGACTTATGATGTCATCCTGATTAAGCGTCAGTCTTAGCAGTCTTAGCAGTCTTAGCAGTTTTAGCGTTAGGCAACAAAAAACCAGTTAAGACTCAACATCTTAACTGGTGAACATGATGCAGAACTGACTAACTGGGGTTAGACATTTTTACCGTGTTGCTTTTTTTGGATGTCTTTGGCCAATTTATAGCAGTCATTGATGTGGTCGTTGGCGATTTTCTTAAAGATGGTGTAACCCATCGTTGCGGCAACCAGTTGTCCGCCTAGTGGAACAAACTTCGTTACTTGTTTGGCTGCGATACGACCACCGAAAGTTTGAATGGTTTTTTTGACGAGGCCACGTGTCGCCATGAGGCCCGCAAAGTCTACCGTACGATCCTTAACCGCACGCCAGTGGACTTCTTTTGATTGTAAGTCAATCGCTGATTTGCGATCTTCAATCAAACCAAAACGTTCACTGATCTCAGGGACAAGTTGAGTAAGCATGCCCGCATCAACTGCGACATCAAAAAATGGCACCGGTACAATAGCCACCCCAGCTGACACTCTAGCACGCTTCTTTACTAATTTTTGGCATTCTTTTTTGACTTTATCAAGGTCTAGATTTGGATCAATGGTGTCTGGTAGTTTTTCAGCGAGTGGTGTCGTTTTCATAGGATTTCCTTATAAAAAATTGATTAAAATAGAGAACAAATACTTCAGATGACTCCTATTCTATGGATTTATAAGCGTCATACAATCATAGCTTTGTAGCAAAATGCAGAAAATTACGTCACTATGCACCGTTTTTGTAAGTACGAGGTGATCTTATGGACTGAGACGTTAAAAATTGTCGTTGTGAGCCTCTCGTAAAGCCAGTAGAATACGTCCATGCTAAATTTAACTCCCCGCTATATCCATACTCGCATTGACGAGTTGCCTGTCGCGTTGCAACCACTTGCTGCCCAATCATTAACGCTTGCTCGTCTGTACGCAGGCCGCGGTATCACTGAACTTACCGAGCTTGATACGGGACTATCTGGTCTGTTGCCCGCTGAGATGCTGCACGGTGTCACAGAAGCGGTACGTCTACTAGATGAGGCGATTGATGCCCAACAGCGCATCTTAATCGTTGGTGACTTTGACTGTGATGGCGCGACCAGCACGGCGCTGATGATGCGCGCGCTCACAAAAATGGGCGCGGTGGTTGATTTCTTAGTACCGGATCGCTTCAAATACGGCTATGGTTTGACACCAGAGATTGTTGAGTTGGGTATCGAAACTTATCAGCCGGACATGATAGTGACGGTAGACAACGGCATTTCTAGTCATGAGGGCGTGGCGCGCGCGCAGGCAGATGGTATAACGGTCATTATTACTGACCATCATCTAACGACGAAAGAAACACCGCCTGCAGAGGCCGTGGTCAATCCCAATCAGCTTGATTGCAGCTTTACCAGTAAGGCGCTGGTTGGGGTAGGCGTGGCCTTTTATGTGCTCGGGCGACTGGCCAAACTGCGCCGTACAGCTGGCAAGTCTACGGTACAAGTCAGTCAGTACTTAGACTTAGTGGCGCTTGGTACGATTGCTGATGTTGGTGTGCTGGATAAAAACAACCGTATCTTAGTGCATCATGGACTTGCTGCTATTCGCCAAGGACGTTGCTGCTTAGGCATCTTAGCCTTATTAGAACAAGCCGGACGTGACCCCAAGCAATTACACGCACAGGATTTTGGTTTTGTCTTAGGTCCGCGTATCAACGCTGCTGGACGTATGGATAACATGCGTATCGGGATTGAGTGTTTATTGACTGAAGATTGGGGCACTGCGCAGCGTCTAGCACAGGAGCTTGAGCAGCTAAATCGTACCCGTCGTCAAGTAGAAGGCGAGATGCGCACACAAGCTGACAGTATTGTTCAAACATTGGCTGATGGTGTTGATACTGACACTGATGAAAGTCGCGATGTTATCGTTCAGAGTAAGCCTGAGAAAAAAGCCGTCAACGATCATAAGCGTAGTATTGTTTTGTACCAAGATGACTGGCATCAAGGCGTGATTGGCATTGTCGCTGGTCGTTTAAAAGAAAGTCATTATCTACCCAGCATTGTTTTTGCGCCAGCAGACACACAGCGTACGGGCGATGACGATGCCATCAAAGGCTCAGCGCGTTCTATCGCTGGCGTGCATATTCGTGATGCGATTGAACAAGTCGCTGAGCGTTACCCCGATCTTATCAGTCACTTTGGTGGACACGCGATGGCCGCAGGCTTGACCCTTAAGCGCGGGAATTTTGAGGCATTTGTAGCAGCTTTTGATGAAGTCATGTCGCAGATGAATGATGACGTGTTTGCAGAGCAGAAATTCACCGATGGCCCATTACAAGCGAGTGACTTTAGCTTGTGGTTTGCAGAGCAGTTAGCTGATGCCAATATTTGGGGGCATGGTTTTGCGCCGCCGATATTTGATGGCGTGTTTGAAGTGTTGAGTTTTAAGGTGTTAAAAGACAAGCATCTCAAGCTATCGCTGCGTTATCCTGATGTACAGTATCCGATTGAGGCGATTTATTTTAATTTTGATAGCAGCGTTTGGGATTACCGCGCCAAACAAGTGCATGTGTTATTTCAGTTGGACATCAATGAATGGAATGGCAAACAAAGCTTGCAGCTGATGGTCAAAGACTTGGCGGTGGTAGAAAAGACCTAAGAGCTTCATTATTTTTAAAGTGAAGTGCTTTTAATACTTCCATTCCAATGTCGGAAACTGCCAATCATAGCGTATCGCGAGCATGCGTAAGGTAAAGATCGTACTCATAGTCGCGATATCCGTAACCCAAGCGGTCACACCAAGATGGTGTAGGACAAAATAGAGAATGCCGCCAGTCAATGCAGCGGTAATATAAATCTCTTGCTGTAACACCAGCGGAATCTCGTTGCAAATCATATCGCGAATGATGCCGCCCACCACAATGGTAATGACACCTAGCAGTAAGGCCACCGGAACATTTGCCCCCATGCCAACGGCAACCTTGATACCAATTAACGTAAAAGCGGACAGGCCAATGGTATCTGAGAGTTTGAGGAATTTATCGACGCGGCGAGAGTTAGGGTGAAAAAATATTTGCATCACTAAAGAAGATATAGTGATGACGGTAAGGTAGCTCATGTCTACCATCCAAAATAATGGATGACGATTTAAAATGACGTCTCGCACTGTGCCGCCACCGATAGCGGTCACAATGGACACCAGTAAGCAGCCGAACACATCAAAGTTTTTGTGCTTGGCCAGTATTGTGCCCGACACACTACAAGCGACAATGCCGATCATGTCAAACAAGTAAATCAAAGAGCGCGGGTCAAAGGTGGTGATCAGTGCTGCAGGGTCCAATGCGATAGCCAACATGCGCAAATCTCACTCATTGTGAATATTATCAAGCGGTAGGGGGAGCACTAAGCGTAAACCCATTCTACAGTGGTGTTAAAGGCCTTTTAAGCCACCAAGCGAATAGAGGGCAGATGCCAATCAAATCTAAGCGCTAGCATCCGCACTGCAAAGATAACAAATAGCATAATGAACTCATTGATACCAGCGTTGACACCGAAGGATTGTAAAAGTAAATATGTGACAGATCCTGCAATGCTGGCAGTGATATAAATCTCACGCTGTAGTACCAGCGGTATCTCATTACAGATAATGTCGCGTAGCAGACCACCGACAATGGCCGTCCAAACACCCATCATAATAGCGATGATAGGGGACATGTCCTGCGTCAATGCCACCTTAAAGCCAATCACACTAAAAGCTGCCAGTCCAATGGCGTCAAAGAGTTTAAGGGCATTATCAATTTTATGATACAGGTGAAAGAACATCTGTAGTATCAGTGATGTCACTGTAATGACGATCACATAATTGAGATCCGTCATCCAAAATAGTGGATGACGATCAAGCGCCATATCACGCAGCGTACCACCACCGATGGCATTGACCATAGAAACCAAGATGCAGCCTGAGATATCCAAACCTTTGTGTTGAGCCAGTAGCGTCCCTGCTATCGCGCAAGCAATCACGCCCACCATGTCTAACAAATATAATAGAACATCAGGAAAAATCAAATCATTAACCATGGTTATGTTGCCAAGTAGCGCCCATCAAAGTGGCTTGAGTATGTGTTTTAAATGGAACGTATATTGAAAGGTTATACCAATAGGGTAAAAAGAAGCGGCTCAGTATCAGGCCCCTGTTTACCCATCTTTTGCAAACAGTATGAGTCCTACGATAATCAGTCCGATCCCAATCAAGCCCATGGCCGATGGTATGGTGTTGTTGAGCAATAACATACCCCCAATTAAGGCGAATATCACCTCACTGGCTTGTGTTGCATCAACGCCAGCCACTTCACTTGACGTTTCTGCTTTTTCGCGAGCATACAAAAAAATACTGGTTGCTGCTACTCCGGCCAATAAAGCGACAAGTAACGTGTTGAATAGTTGGGAAGTGTCTGGCAAATCAGGGCGCACTATAATGCCTAAAACCAGCCAAAATGGCAAACTCCCAAGCGTCATTAACCACACTTTGTTAAAAGCATTTTGCAGTAAAGTGGTTTCAATCGCTGGTATGCGCGCGATAAGATGTTGTAAAAATGAGTTAGGCAAGGCTTGGTTAGAGGAGGTGAGACGTACGGGGCCGGCTACGTCTGGCATATGATCTATGTCAGTCGATAAAACAGGGGCTTCGGTGATCAGTGCGCTGGTGTGCTCGCCGATATCACTTTGCTGAATAGGCGCTTCTTTGGTAGACCGCAGCTCAGCGCTACGATGACGTGCATTATAAGAGACTTGCCAAACCAGCTGATTGCCAATGGGATAGCTAAAGGCTGCTACTAGCGCCGGTATGGCACCGTATAGTAGCATGTCTGTCATGGGCGCTGCCTGACTGTCCAATAACGAGGCAGCGTGCAGACCTTCACTAACATTCACCAGCACCACCCCGACAAACACTAACAGCGCATAGACAATGAATTTTTTATCAAAACGCTGCCCAAACGCCAGTAATACGAGTAGGCTTGCGACCACTGTAAACATAAAAGTCGCGGCAACAACCCAGCCGGCAACATGGTCAGCAGCGTAGCAAATACCCGTATAAAATATACCAAAGCCAATACTGCCAGTAATGCACCAAAATCCCCAATGTTGACGAAAAATAGCCATCAGCGCCTTGATACGACCAGCGCCATGCTGCATCCCAATAAGGGCTGTGAGAATCAACCACATAAAAGCGTAACGTAGGCTTGCAGACCAAAACCAGTGCCCACCAGCCGCACTCATAAGCTCGTTTAGGACAAACGTTGAACTAAAGAACGCACCCGCCAATAAGCCCAATAAAATGAGTTTGATCATACCTACGCCCTTATCCTTGGCTTATTATTGATTAATAGTGGCTGTTTAACTTTTAGTTTGCTATTTTCCTTTGGCGTCTGCCCAAATGATTTTGTGCAGTTGCAACTGAAAGCGTACGGGCAGGGCATCAGCCAATATCCATTCTGCAAGGTCGCGCGCCAAAACGGGCACATCGGGGCCAGTGTCTTCATTGATATCATCTGCGACATTGAACATTGGAGAAAACCACACCGTGCCCACCAATTCATTGAGCTTGTGTTCAGACAGTTTGGTTTTCGCCCAGTTATAATCCTCACGATTCATGATGACAAACTTAATCTGGTCATGCTGTGTGAGGTAGTCGAGGTTTGACCATAAGTTTTTATCAGCTTCACCTGAGCTTGGTGTTTTGAGATCCATCACTTTACTGACGGCCGCTGGTACATTTTCTACCGTGAGGGCGCCAGCTGTTTCAAGGGAGATCTCATAGCCATCGCTTAGCAAGCGTTTGATTAAGGCAATGGCGTTCGGCTGAGCCAACGGTTCGCCGCCCGTCAGACAGATACGTTTACAAGGATAGCGTTTGATCGTCGTTATAATGGTGTCCAATGATTGACGCTCGCCGCCCGTAAAGGCGTATTCGGTATCGCAATAGACACAGCGTAGCGGACAGCCAGTGAGGCGCACAAATATCGTTGGTAAGCCTGACGTTAGCGCTTCACCTTGTAATGAATAAAAGATTTCTGTTAAACGCAGACCCGCTTCAGGGTCAGTGACAGGAATGGTAGATGTGCGTAGTAGTGACTCACTCATAATATTTTCAAATACAGTTAATGTTGACAACGCGATTAAGCATTCGTCACTCTTAATAAAAGACAGTTTATAGATCGTACCGTGCTAGGTTTCAATAAAACCAAAATAAAAGGCGGATTATAACGTAATGCCTTGTATTAAGCTGCAAAAAAGATGCGGGAGTCATTCTCCAGCATCTTTTTTTGTTAAAAATAAAAATCGTACTTGGCAGGGGTTTAGTCCAAACGCAACAACTCATTGACAGCGGTTTTTGCACGGGTCTGTGCATCCACTTTTTTCACGATGATAGCGGCGTATAAGCTGTGCGTGCCATCTTCTGAAGGTAAGCTACCTGGTACCACAACTGAGCCTGCTGGTACGCGGCCACGATGAATCTCACCCGTTTCGCGGTCATAGATGCGCGTAGATTGACCGATATAGACGCCCATAGAAATAACAGCGCCTTCTTCTACGATCACGCCTTCAACGATCTCAGAGCGCGCACCGATGAAGCAGTTGTCTTCGATGATAGTCGGATTGGCTTGTAATGGCTCTAATACACCACCGATACCAACGCCACCTGATAAATGCACGTTTTTACCGATTTGAGCACACGAGCCAACCGTTGCCCACGTATCTACCATCGCCCCTTGATCGACGTAAGCGCCAATATTGACATAAGATGGCATGAGTACAGCGCCTGCTGCAATGTATGAGCCTTTACGAGCTACCGCTGGCGGGACAACACGTACGCCCGCTTCTTTAAATTGGGCTTCAGTCCAGTTGGCAAACTTAGTGGGTACTTTGTCATAAAACTGCACATGCTCACCAGCTGCTTGAACGTAGTTGTCGTTGAGACGGAACGAGAGTAAGACAGCCTTTTTTGCCCACTGATTGACGACCCATTCGCCGTCCTTTTTTTCTGCGACCCGTAAGCTGCCGTTGTCTAGTTGCTCAAGCACTTGTTCGATAGCATCACGCACGTCTTGTGGCATATTGCTTGGGCTATACTCATTGCGTTTTTCAAAGGCTTGTTCGATGGTTTGCTGTAATGACATAAAGATTCCTAAAATAAATGGAAGGTAAGTGACAGTAAATATTATAGTTACAGGATAGGTGTGACTTGGACTAAAAACTTGCTTGCCGTATTGTCGCTAATTTGGCGACTTTTAGCAAACGAGTTACACGCAAACGTTGTTGCTAATCTCAACTATCTGACGCATGGCTCTCTAACCACGCCAAGACATCTTGATAGACGATTTGGTTGTCTTTTTCATGTAATGGCTCATGGCGCATGTTTGGATAGAGCTGAATATCAATGCGGCTAAAATTTTGCTTGTTTAGACGGGTGACAATTTTACGGACCCCTTTGCCCATGTTACCAATGGGATCCTCTGTACCGCTGATAAATAGCATAGGGAAACTTTTAGGAATTGTTACCGCCCAGCCTTTATTCAAACTGGCTTCCATTAAAGCAAACAAGGTCATAAAACCGTTATTGGTAAAATCAAAACCAGTCAGTGGATCGGCTTCATAGGCCTCAATATTCGCCGTATTTGCACTTAACCAAGCAAACTGTGAGGAAGAGGTGCGGTTTTCAAGTTTGCTGTTGAGTACCTTATTCATTGTACTGGCAAACACAGTGTTTGGCTGTCTGGGCGCTACTTTTGCCAGTATTTTATTGACCGGCAGGAGCACTTTGGTTAATGGGTTGGCATCGGCTGTACCCATTAAGATAGCCCCTGTGAAATTGTGGGCGTGATGTTTGAGGACGTTGCGGACAATAAAGGAGCCCATAGAGTGCCCCATGACAAAATGGGGGACGTTAGGATGACGCGCCTTTAAGCTATCGGCCATGACTATGACGTCTTTTAATAGCGATTGTACAGGATGTTCCTCACCGAAAAAGCCTAAATCTGCTTCTGTTTTAATGGTTTGGCCGTGGCCTAGATGATCATAAGTTGCCACTGCGACACCATTGTCTGCTAAAAATTGCGCAAAATTTGCATAGCGGCCGCTGTGTTCTGCCATACCATGCACGATCAGTAACGTGGCTTTTACCGCGGTGTCTTTATGGCTTGGTTCAAAAAAATCATGATGCAAGTAGTGAATGTTATCAGAGGAGAGGATGTGGTCGTTACTTGTATCGGTGTTCATAGCGGTTTCCTTGAAAGGTTTTAAAGGCTTATCATTTTAATTGGTTGTAGGTATTGTGCTTTTAAACAGCTAAACAGTGTTTAAAAAGTCAGCGTATTATACGACGCTTATAATAAATGTTGGTATTGGGCGCTGGTCATTCATTTTACCTTGTTTGAGCGTTTTTCGTCGTGTGCGCACAAATACTGTTTTTGGGGCCACACGTTTTTAGCGCCATAAAGGTGATAAACAATGTAGCGACAAAGCGTTATTGGGTCAATGCTATTTAAGACAATTGTGCTTGCGCCATTGTTTGTATGGCATCTATTTAACTTGTGTGCCACTGATCGCCACGCTTTTAAAGCGCCGCTCGCTTAACACCCATAGAGTCAAACAAGCGTCAATTGAACCATAAAATTGAGTTATTCTAAATACGCCATGTGTGGTGACGTGCTGTGAAAAACTAGTCTTGTTGCTGCTTACCTTGTGATAAAGGTTTACAACCTACCTGAATTTTGCTTAAATGGTTTAACTAATGAAACGTAGTTCCGCTTGGCAGAACAATACAGTTGGTGATTGAGTAATAATGGGTTTTTTGGCTCAAATGTTCCTAAATATGAGGGATAAGCGTAAAAACAAAATAGTCTATGGTTTGTTTACTACAAAAATTGCTATATTATTACTCGTCTGTAACGCATTAATAGTGACATATTGATGTAGCTGGCAGGACTAAATCGACTACTTCAAGGATGAATTCAATGCTCAATTCTTTAAAATCTTCCCTACTTTTATCAGCGATGCTAAGTGCTACGTTAGGACTTACTGCATGCTCATCTCCAAGTTCAGAAAGCAGTGACAGTGCGGCGACAGATAGCTCGGCCACGGATGCCGCCGCCACTGATCAGCTGGATACTAAGTTTCTCACCATCGCTACAGGCGGGGCATCTGGCCCTTACAATATTATCGGTACGTCGTTATCAGAAGTCTACGTCAAAACCTTTGGGGTGAACTCAAAGACGCAAACCACAGGCGCTTCAGTAGAAAACGTCAATCTACTGACCCAAGGCAAAGTCGACATGGTATTGGCGCTGAGTGATGTGGTCACAGACGCGGTCGAAGGCAAAAACAACTTTGATCAGCCGATCAACAATATCCAACAGCTGGCTGTTCTTTACCCGAACGTGGTGCAAATCGTCACAACCAAAGATTCTGGCATCAAAAATATTGAAGACTTGAGAGGCAAGCGCATTGCAGTAGGCGATCAAGGCTCTGGCACAGAAGTGAATGCACGAACTTTGTTAGAAGGATTTGGTATTACTTATGATGATGTCACGGTTGACTATTTAGGGTTTTCTGAAGCTGCTGATGGCATGAAAGCAGGTAAAATTGAGGCGGCCTTCTTTAGTAGTGGACTTCCAAACTCGTCGCTCATGGAGCTAGAGCAAGGCTTAGACTTACAGCTGATCACCATTGACCAAGACAAGCTAAAAGAGATCATCGCGACCAAACCGTACTTTAAAACTTTTGAGATTCCTGCGGGCACTTATGGTAATGAAACCGCGATTCCAACCGCTGCCATCATGAATGCGTTGTTGGTCAGCTCTGATTTGTCTGAAGATGATGGCTATAAGCTGACCAAAGCGTTGTTTGATAATTTAGAAGGGCTAAAAACGGCTCACCAAGCGGCCAATGACATCAGCTTAGAAACCGCTCGTGACGGCATGGTTGCTCCTATCCATCCTGGCGCGAAAAAGTACTATGATGAACAAGCCGGCAAGTAAACAGTTAAGGTGGTTAACTGGCGCAGCATTCATTGCGGCGTTGGTTTTTCTTATACTGTGGATGGGCTTGGCAGGTCAGCCTGTGACTGAAGTGCGAGTGGCAGGCACTGAGGGAGAGAATGACAAAGTTTGTTATTTTACTGAGCCTGATTTTCAACTGCGCTGGATTCATTCTGTAGAAAAACAGTGGTGGGAGGAGCAGTACCAACGTCAGAGCGATGGTCTGCTGCTGACCACCACTTATTTTGAAGCTTTTGGTGCCGGGACACCTTCTACCGAAATGCTTGCGCCCATACAAAAACCTGGCTATCTGGGTTATCAAATCAACGAAAAATTGCCACGCCTTAATTGGGTCGTATCGAGACTGACCAAAGGTGAGATTGACTATGGCAACCACCGTGTTTTGATTCATGAGTGGGTGCCAGACTATTCTGAAGTCGTGATCATGCCTCAATCGTATGGTTTAATTGATAGATTTAAAAAGGACTTGTGTCATGAACTCCCAAGTGACGGATCACAGTAATGATTTACCCATACACTCCAACACCGACTCTGAAACTAATGTTGACGCTGAACTTGAGGTGCAAGCCCATAATAAAGCGATATTGGAAAAGTATGATCGAGAGTCGATCACGCGGCACATCACTCAAGGACCCGTAAAATACTTTATCGCTGGTATTTGTATACTCTATTCACTTTTTCACTTATATATCACCTTTAACCCAATGCCCGCATTGCTACAGCGCTCGGTACACGTGGGCGTTGGTTTTGCGCTGATTTTTTTGATTTTTCCAGCCAGTAAAAAAAGCAGTCGCAAGCGGGTGGCATGGTATGACTGGATTTGGTTTGCGTTGTCCTTGTCTGGCATGACTTACTTGATTTATGAATACCAAAATATTGTCACCTCACGTGGGGGCATGGCAAATTCGACTGATGTGATATTTTCGCTGATTACCGTGATTTGCGTGTTAGAAGGCAGTCGCCGTATTACTGGTTGGATTTTGCCGATATTGGCAGGGATATTTTTGGCTTATCCGTTTGTCAGTCATTTAGAATTTATGCCGGATAGACTGTTGACTCGTCCTTATGATATGGGCGATATTTTTGGTCAATTGTTTCTAAAAACGGAAGGGCTGTACTCTGTCGCGATTGGCGCATCGGTGACCTTTATCTTTTTGTTCATACTCTTTGGTGCGTTCTTAGCGCGCTCAGGCATGGGGCAGCTGTTTAATGATTTAGCCCTAGCCATCGCGGGTCATAAAAAAGGTGGCCCAGCAAAAGTAGCTGTTATTTCTAGCGGCTTTATGGGCAGTATTAATGGCTCAGCCTTGTCAAACGTGGTGAGTACGGGTGCCTTTACCATTCCTTTGATGAAAAAAGTTGGTTATCACAAAGACTTTGCGGGTGCCGTTGAGGCAAGTGCGTCTGTTGGTGGACAAATATTGCCACCAATCATGGGTGCTAGTGCGTTCATTATGGCTGAGACGACAGGCTTGCCCTATAGCACGATTGCGCTTGCGGCCCTACTGCCAGCCATATTGTACTATCTGGGCGTGATTGCACAGGTGCATTTTCGCGCTGGACGTCGTGATTTAAAAGGCATTGCTAAAGAAAACTTGCCTGCGGTAAAAGAGGTGTTAAAAGCGCGTGGGCATATGTTACTGCCAATCGTCTTTTTGATTTTCTTGTTAATTAGAAATGTGCCCGTGGGTTATGCGGCCGCTTATACCATTGGTTTTACCGTGGTGATTAGTATGCTGCGTGCCGAAACTCGTATGAGCTTTTCTGACATCTTAGGCGCTTTAGAAGACGGCGCTCGCCAATCGCTTGCGGTAATGGCTGCTTGTGCGGTCGTTGGTATTATCATTGGGGTGGTGAGTTTGACCAGCTTTGGTACAGTGATGACGTCATCTATTGTGACGCTTGGGGCAGGATCGCTATTCTTCACGTTGATCTTAACCATGTTAGCGTCTATGGTATTGGGCATGGGGCTGCCGTCGATTCCGGCTTATATCATTACTGCAACCATGGCAGCACCTGCACTGGCAGGGTTTGATATCCCGATTTTATCAGCGCACATGTTCGTCTTTTACTTTGGTATTTTTGCCAATATTACCCCGCCTGTGTGTTTGGCAGCGTTTGCTGGCGCGGGTATCTCTGGCGGTGATCCGATGAAGACAGGGTTTTTATCACTCAAGCTCGCCCTAGCAGGATTTATCGTGCCGTTTATGTTTATCTATAACCCAACGATGCTGATGATAGATCCAACGGATCTGGCAGTAACGGCCAAAGATTTCCCACTGCCGCCTATTATCGATATTATCACAGTGGTGGTGACTTCGATTACTGGCGTGATTGCGCTCAGCTCAGCGCTTGAAGGGTACTTTAAAGGAAGTATGAACACAGTAACTCGCGTTATTTTAACGATTGGCGCGCTGTTACTGATTTATCCGGAGATTACCACGGGTATCGCAGGTGGTGTCATCGTCGTTGCTGTTGCGTTGTTTAATATAAAGACGAGTAAGGCAGCAACACCGACGGTGAGTGTTTGATTTTTAGATGTTGATCAAGTCAAAAAAAAGGGTGAATAACAATGAGCTGTTATTCACCCTTTTTACGTTTGTCAGCAATGTTTTACGGTCAAGCTATTCATTAACAGCCAAGTTTACCTTCAGCTTCTAGTGCCTTTTTGCTGCGAATAGGCGCAGGACAGTCTTCACCGTAGTACTGGCGATCAGCGAAGTAGCTTGAGCGTACCATTGGGCCCGCCCAAATGCTAAAGAAGCCAATCTTTTTGCCGTAATCCATATACCGCTGGAACTCATCAGGATGCACGTAACGATCAACTGGTGCATGATTTTTACTTGGTTGTAAATACTGACCAATGGTAATCATGTCAACGTCATGTGCTTTTAGATCATCGAGTAGGGCATAAATCTCTTCTTCAGTCTCACCCAGACCCACCATAAAGCCGCACTTGGTGGCGATATCCGGACGACGCGCTTTATAAATCTTGAGCAAATCGAGTGAATGCTGATAGTCAGAACCCGGACGGAAGGCTTTGTACAAACGTGGCACCGTTTCGATGTTATGGTTAAAGACATCTGGCGCGGTTTCGGTCAATAAGTCTAGCGCGATGTCCATACGACCACGGAAATCTGGCACGAGTATTTCAATCAAGCAGTTTGGACTCAATGCTCTTGACTCGTTCAGTACTTCTACGAAATGGGCCGCACCGCCATCTTTGAGATCATCACGATCGACAGAAGTAATCACGGCATACTTGAGCTGTAGGCCTTGAATGGTCTCAGCCGTATGACGCGGCTCATCGGCATCTAGTGCATTGGGGCGGCCATGTCCGACATCACAAAACGGGCAGCGACGCGTACAGATATCACCCATGATCATAAAGGTCGCTGTCCCATCTGCAAAGCACTGCGGCAGGTTAGGGCAGGCGGCTTCTTCACAGACGGTATAAAGTTTTTGTTCACGCAAAGTTGCTTTAATGCGAGCCACTTCGGCAGGTGAAGACATTTTTACCCGAATCCAGTCAGGCTTTTTCTTTGCCTCGACCGTTGGGATGACTTTAATTGGGATACGTGCAACTTTGTCATAGCCACGTAGCTTTTCGCCTTGGATGGCTTTTTTTGGTTTGGCCTTGGCAGCAGGGACATGCGTTTGTACGGCAGTTGTCATAATAAAGTTATCTCTTAACCCTTTATATTATAAGGGTTTATGTAATGAGCAGAATGTTTTATGAATGGCGTTATTATAGCAGAAATTTGGCAGTTGATTTTCAAACAATATCGTTAAGATTATTCTCTTGTTAAGACTACTACGATTACTCTAGCGACCATAGTTTTAAATATCTATGTCAATTCCCATCTCATTCAGTACATCTATGGCAGCGCGGAAAGCCTCTTGGGTGGCGGGTGCACCGCAGTATGGCAAGCTGTGCATCAGCACCTCTCTAATCTCAGCGACACTAGCGCCATTGTTGATGGCGCCGCGTATATGACCTTTCAACTCATTTGGACTTTTTTGCGCAATTAAAAAACCAATGGTGATCAAGGAGCGATACTTACGCGGTAAGACGGAATCATCCTGCCACGTGCTGCCCCATGCATGCTCGATGATCCAGTCTTGTAGCGGCTGAGTGAACCCTGTTGCCCCATCAAGTGAACGCTTTACATGCGGCTCACCCATGACCTCAGTGCGTACCTGTAGACCATTTTCATAGTTGGTCGAGCGGTTTTTAGTATTATCATCCATATCATCGTCCTTTTTATTTTTTAAAAATAGCTAAGAGTACACTGACATAATCGCTATTATGTATCGATGCCGGTGCAAAAAGCCACGTAACCTTCATATGGTGTCTACTCACTTAGAAAGCAACTGCTCATTCATAACGGCAATCAGTAGTATGTCAGTTGCCACAAGTGATACAGGCATATTATGGATGGCACTATTTTTATAATAAATGTCCGATATGGCTCTATTATGAGCCTTTTCAGAGCTGAGCCATTAACATTTAGAGCGTTTTAAGCTATGATTGCACGGATAATTATTCCCTATAGTATATAGACGAAGGCTGTCATGCTGACTACCCACGTAATGTGCTAAACCCAACTGACGAGGACGACTATTGTGTTAGAAGCTTATCGTAAACATGTCGAAGAACGTGCTGAGCTAGGAACTGTACCCCTACCATTGAACGAAAAACAAGTGGTAGAGTTGGTTGAACTGATAAAGAACCCACCAGCAGGCGAAGACGCGTTCTTAATGAATCTGCTAGAAAACCGTATCCCTGCTGGTGTTGACCAAGCGGCATACGTTAAAGCGGCATTCTTAGCGGCTATCTTAAAGGGTGAGACATCATCACCACTTATCAGCAAGAAAAAAGCGGTTGAAATTCTAGGCACTATGCAAGGTGGCTACAACGTACAGCCACTCGTTGCCGCACTAGATGACAATGAAGTTGCTCAAGACGCTGCTGAAGCATTGAAAAAAACGCTATTGGTCTTTGACGCGTTCAATGACGTGACGGAAAAAGCCGAAGCAGGCAATAGCATTGCCAAAGAAGTGATCCAGTCTTGGGCTGATGCAGAATGGTTCTTGAACCGCGCTGAAGTACCAGCAAAAACCACTTATACGACGTTTAAAGTCACTGGCGAGACCAACACGGATGACTTGTCACCTGCGCAAGACGCATGGAGCCGTCCAGATATCCCATTGCATTCACTAGCCATGCACAAAAACTCTCGCGACGGCATCAATGCTGATGAAGAGGGCGTTGTTGGCCCAATGAAGCAAATCGAAGAGCTGAAGCAAAAAGGTCATCAGTTAGCCTATGTTGGTGATGTGGTTGGTACCGGCTCTAGCCGTAAGTCTGCCACCAACTCAGTATTGTGGTTGATGGGTGAAGACATCCCTAACGTACCAAACAAGCGCGGCGGCGGTCTCGTACTTGGTAACAACATTGCACCGATCTTCTTCAACACGATGGAAGATTCTGGCGCATTACCAATCGAAAAAGTAGCCGTTGATAACCTAAACATGGGTGATGTATTTGACATCTATCCGTATGAAGGCAAAATCACTAAGCATGATTCTGACGAAGTATTGTCAACGTTTGAATTAAACTCACCAACACTACTTGATGAAGTTCGTGCTGGCGGCCGTATTCCATTGATCGTTGGTCGTGGTTTGACGAACCGTGCTCGTGAATATATGGGTCTTGGTCATTCTGACGTATTTGCTAAGCCAGAAGAGCCAGCTGATACTGGTAAAGGCTTCACCCTAGCACAGAAAATGGTTGGTAAAGCATGTGGTCTAGAAGGCGTACGTCCAGGTATGTACTGTGAGCCTAAAATGACGACTGTTGGCTCTCAGGATACGACTGGTCCAATGACGCGTGATGAGCTAAAAGATTTGGCATGTTTGGGTTTCCAAGCAGACCTAGTGATGCAGTCATTCTGTCATACTGCTGCTTATCCAAAGCCAGTTGACGTTGAGACTCAGCACACACTACCTGACTTTATCATGAACCGCGGCGGCGTAAGCTTACGTCCAGGTGACGGTATCATTCACTCGTGGTTGAACCGTATGCTACTTCCAGATACCGTTGGTACTGGTGGTGACTCACATACTCGTTTCCCAATGGGTATCTCGTTCCCAGCGGGTTCTGGTCTAGTTGCTTTCGCAGCTGCAACTGGTGTAATGCCACTTGATATGCCTGAATCTGTTCGTGTTCGTTTCGTTGGTGAGCGTCAAGCTGGTATCACCCTACGTGATCTAGTACATGCTATCCCTTATCAAGCGATCAAAGAAGGTTACTTGACCGTTGATAAGAAAGGTAAAATCAACGAGTTCAACGGCCGTATTCTTGAAATCGAAGGTCTAGAAGATTTGACCGCTGAGCAAGCGTTCGAACTATCTGATGCCTCAGCTGAGCGTAGTGCTGCTGGTTGTACCATTACCTTGTCTGAAGAGTCAGTGACTGAGTACTTAAACTCAAACATCACGCTACTTAAGTGGATGATCTCAGAAGGCTATGGCGATGCACGTACCATCAGCCGCCGTATCGAAGCCATGCAAGAGTGGCTGGCTAACCCAAGCCTCATGCGTGCTGATGATGATGCAGAATATGCAATCGACATCACTATCGATATGAGTGAGATCAAAGAGCCTATCCTTTGCTGCCCGAATGATCCAGATGACGCAAAAACCCTAGCTGACGTGGCTGGCGATACCATTGATGAAGTATTCATTGGTTCATGCATGACCAACATCGGTCATTTCCGTGCCGCTGGTAAATTGCTACAAGACGTGCCAGCAGGTAGCCTCAAGACTCGTCTATGGATTGCGCCTCCAACTAAAATGGATGCCCGCCAGTTGATGGAAGAAGGCTACTACAACATCTATGCACAAGCCGGCGCGCGTACTGAAATGCCTGGTTGTTCACTATGTATGGGTAACCAAGCACGTATCGCACCGAAATCTACTGCGGTATCGACCTCAACCCGTAACTTCCCGAACCGTTTGGGTCAAGGCGCTAACGTATACCTAGCGTCTGCAGAGCTTGCCGCTGTTGCCGCCGTACTTGGTAAACTGCCGACTAACGACGAGTATCAGCAGTATGCTGGCATGCTAAACAGCATGGGCGATGAAGTGTATCAATACATGAACTTCGACCGTATGGAAGACTATACGGAAGAAGCAGACAAGATCAACGTTGCTCAGTTGACCTAATACCTGGTCTGAAAACGTTTTTAAGTTTTACAGTTCTTATTTAAATAGAAACCCCGTATCGTGATGATGCGGGGTTTTTGTATCAGTAGTTTGAAGTGAGGTGTAGGCTTTAATGGTTAAATCACTTCCCCTGATAAACTGGCTTACGTTTCTCTATAAACGCCGTAACTCCTTCTTTAAAGTCATCGGTTTTTGCCAGCATGGTTTGCTGATCGACTTCCATATCTAGGGCTTCATTCAGGCCCATATAAGCATGGGTATTAATCATGTGCTTCATCGACGCTAGGGCTTTACCAGGCAGATTGCTTAAACGCGTTGCCAGTGCATGTACACTCGTATCTAAATCCTCTACACTCACGACTTCATTCACCAAGTTTAAGCGAGCCATATCGTCAGCTTTAAGCTTATCACCTAGCATCACAAGCTCGGTGGTTTTTGCCACGCCGATTAATTGATTCAGCAGATAGATACCACCAGCATCTGGAATCAGTCCAATATTGATAAAAGCTTGGACGAATTTTGAATTGTCAGCGGCGATACGAAAATCACAAGTGAGCGCAAGATTCATACCAGCCCCAGCGACTGCGCCTTCCAGTTTAGCAATAATGGGCTTATGAATATTACGCAGTTTTAAGCTGACTTCTCCGGCACCTTCTACCATGCCTTTTAGTTTATTTGAAATGACGTCCTTGTCTAAACCCTCAGACAGCATCTCTTTAATGTCACCACCGCTTGAAAAGTTGCCGCCAGCACCTTGCAAAATAATAACGCGAACGTGATCATCGGCCTCGGCTTTATTAAGCGCTTTTAACACGCCAGCTTTTAGGGGGGTGCTAAAAGCATTTAGGCTTTTTGGATCATTTAACGTGATGGTGGCAATGTGGTTTTCGCTTTTGTACTCAACGAGAGGGTGTGACATCTGATATTTCCTTATTTTAAATAATGATTTTTTGACGTTGCGGTGTAAAAATTGACGGTAACAAGTAACGCAGTGCTGATTACTATAGCAGCTTGCTATGATTATAAAAGCAGGTTTTGTGGGCGCTTAAGACACATCAAGAGGCTGGTTTAGTGCGATAAATGACACTAGAAGTTAATGTTTGCCTGCATACAGGCAGCAGAGGCATGAAAAAGGCTATTACCAAAAGCGTTATTGGATTGTGCTAAAATGTTGACATCTTTACTCTCTCAAACAAGGAAGTGGTTATGCCGACTATCAAGATTAATAATGCGGATATTTATTATGAGGACAGTGCGCCAAATGACGCGCAAAAGCCAGTGATGGTGTTCGCTCACGGTCTTTTATGGAACTCGCGGATGTATGACAAGCAAGTTGCGCACTTTCAAAAAGACTATCGCTGTATCGCTTTTGATTTTCGGGGTCAAGGCCAGTCGCAGATCACCAAGTCCGGCTATGATATGGACACACTAACGGAGGATGCGCTTGGGTTACTTGCGGCGCTTGATATTGATAAATGTCACTTTGTTGGGTTATCAATGGGCGGCTTTGTCGCACAGCGTATCGCGCTTAAGCGGCCTGAGCTGCTGCAATCGCTTATCCTTTTAGAAACCTCTGCTGACCCTGAAGATCCCAAAAACGTACCGCAGTATCGTAAGCTGGTAAAAGCCATTCGCTGGTTAGGTATCAAGCGCGTGAGTAACAAGGTCATGCCTATTATGTTTGGTAGTACTTTTTTGGCAGACAAGTTGCGTAAATCTGATCGTAAACAGTGGCTAGCGATGCTACAGGGTAATCGCAAAGGCGGCGTGATTAAGGCGACGATGGGCGTCATTGAGCGGACAGGCACCTATGAGCAGCTTGGTGACATCACGACGCCGACGCTCATTATCGTTGGTGATGAAGATGCCGCTACGCCTTATTCGAAGTCTGAGCGTATGCACTTTGCAATTGCAGGCTCAAAGCTTGCGGTTATCAAAGGCGCGGGTCATACATCGACGGTAGAAGAGCCGGATCAGGTAAATCGAGTGATGGGTCAATTTTTAGAAAATTGTGTGTAAAGTACTTAGTAATACTCTTTAGCTTTTAGCACCCAATGCTGAATAAAAAAGCCGCTATCAAAGAGTGATAGCGGCTTTTTTTGCACCATTTGTTATACATATTATTATTAACTGTTTGATCACTACAGTCGTGAGCTGTATTCGCTATTGCCGTCATCAATGGTGCCAAACACCTCGGCTCGGTTCACCACTTCAGTTGCCCAAGCGCGGTGCGTGGCAGGCTCTAGCATGGTATTGTTGTATTTAAACACCGCCTTGGCCTCGCTATGGAGTATCGCTTGCGCTTCATCCAAGGTGCTAAGTGGTACACAATAAGCTTGCTGTACCAACGCGATTTGGCTTGGGTGAATGACAGTTTTGCCGACCAAACCCAAGCTGACATCACGGGTCAACTCTTGCATAAACAGCGTGGGCTGGTCCAAATATTCAAAGACTGGCGCCGTCAAATAAAAACCATGCGGGACAAAGCAGCCAAGCAGTTGGTAGGCAAGCGTGCCGATAGGGGTGTCATAGACGATGCTGTCTTTAGGACGTCGCAGGCGCAGGGTGGCAAACAAGTCGTTGCCACCAATCCGCAGAGCAAAGATTGGCTGACTAAAGGCTTCTTTAAAGCCAATGGCAAGCTCTTGGTTGTGATGTGGGTTAAATAATGCGGCGGTCTCAAGTGTGGGCATTAACAATTGATCCGCACTCAGGTTTTGGCACGCCATTCGCCAATTGGATAAGCTGAACATATCAACTTTTGGCATGACGAAGCCGTCGATCAGATCGATATGGGCGTAATCTGCCAGCTGCTGTAGCATCATCGGATTGCGTGGACGTATAAACACTAATGGACGGGTCGGGTGCTGGGCTTGCGGCTTTGATTGTAGGCCAGCTTGTCTTGCTGGATTACTGATGCTATCCACGTGCGTCGCCCACGTATGGAGCAGCGTCTGCAAGCGCTCAAGTGCTAACTCAACGTCACTATGACTGACCGCATCTTCTAGACAAATAATAATACTATTAATCGTTGGTAATTTATCACGCTTAATGACTTGCCAAATATCTTGGCGAGTCGCCGGCATGTATAGACTGGCACCAAGCTGATAAGGATGATGGGTGTGCAACTTAACCATCGCATGACGCTCAGTAATCAGATGAGCATAAGACTGAGTATGGTTATAAAGGTTTGATTCGTGGGTTAGCATGTCTGACATAATTGGCATCGTAAATAGTGATAAATGAGTGGCTATAAAAGGTAGGATGTATGGTCTAAGAGACATGACTCAGTGGTGCTATTAAGTCACTTACACACCCCTATAAGCGTACTGTCGATTCATTATTTTTGGTACGTTGTTTGATGAGAGTAATGGCTTGATAAGGGAGTATTTTATCACCTAACACACTCATAGTGATGTTTCGCTGTGTACATAAATGTCTTAGCAGCACCGTATCGGGGTGATTGGCGGTTGCCAGTAAGATACGTTCAGGGTCACGGCGTAATATGGCTCGTGTTGCCTCGGCAATGGTCGGCTTAATACGGTTGCGATTGCTGATATTGTACTCTAACGCCAGCTTATCTATTAAGTCAGCGGTTTGGTAGCGCGGTTGCGGAAACATTGGCAAGTATTGGCATGTGTTAGATAATTCTCGCCGTGCTGCATCAATATGATCGACAAAGGCTAAGCTATGATCTGACTCAACTAAGTTATCATAAAAGACACTGCGATGTAGCCCCATTTTTGGGTCGGTATACAAGCTGCGTGAAATCAATCCGGACACCGTACTATTTAACAAACCCGATGGAATCAACCAGTCCTCCTCGCTAGCAGCCAGCCAAGCGACGCCCGCCGGATCAGCAAGGGTTAATAAAGGAGTCACATCGACACCTTGATGAAAAATATTGGCAAAATTGGGATGAGTAGGATCTCGAAACGCTTCTAAGCTACGGGTCAATTCTTGATAAATGGCCCCTTTACCTGTCCAGCCATCGACGAAGACAATAGGACTGTCTGGGTAGGCTGCTAACAATGTTTGTAAGGCTGTTGGGTCAAGACCACGGTCACGAATGATACTGATACCATAATGCACACTTGGTAGAGAGTAGCCACTAGCTGTGTCGGCAAGTGCTCTTTGTAATAATACGCCAATCGGCAAGCCTGCTCGCACTAAGCTGATTAAAACTAACGGTTGCTCATCAGTTACTTTTCGCTGAAAAACATGATGTAGGGTATAGGCTAAATTTGCGATATCAGTGGCTGTTCTCGTCGCCCCTTGCTCTAGTGCCTGTATGTAGAGCTGCTCATGCATCGCACTTGGTGCCTGCTCTAAGGTCAACATGTCTGAATAGTGACGTTGTCCACTTTGAATCAGTGCCTCTTTTTGACTGACGGGCACATCAGCAACCGCATCTTTATTGACAATATCAAGCAGGACGGTCACATCGCTGGCAAGATAGCTGCCTGAGCCGTAATTTTTTAGAGGGGCGCTTTTTGTGTTTGTGTTATTTAAAGTCATAGTAAGATATCAGCACTCATTGGAGAACAGTAAGGTTGCACGGTTGATGTTAAACAAACTACTCAGCATGACGTTGCTCATGCAACTGACCACGACTGGGCATACCGTACCAATCAAGCAGTTGCAAAAATGGCAGGTCAGCTAGGCTGTCCCCAAAACCAAAGCTCGGACGTTGATTGTCTAAATGGTTGGTTAATAAAAACTGCACGGCATGACGCTTATGAACCGCGTGTGGCAATATTGCCAGATTATTTGCGTTCACATGCACATAAAAGTGCTCATCAAAATCTGGTATTAACGTTGGCAGTTTCTGAGCCAAATCTGCCAGTATTTGATGGTTTTTTTGCGCATGTTTAATCGCCAAATAAATGGTCAGAGGGTCATGGTTAGCGCCGCTATCAGAGACGTCATTAAAGCTGTCAACGTGCGGTGTCAGTACCAAGTCATTAAAAGGATCACTGGCATTTTCAGAGTGCTTACCAATCAACGCTGTCAGCTCATATAACTTGCCTTGGATCGGAGCAAGGGCGTCATACATATGCTGCTGCCAATCGTTTAGCATTTGCCCGTTAGACGTTAAAATAACCGCGCCGTGGGCCAATACTTGCCAACTGGCAAAGGGCAGCTTAACACGTTTGATTTCACTACGGTCACGGGCGGTGACGACGATTAAATCAGTACTAGCGAGTAGCCAATTAAAGAAAGTGGTTTGACGCTGACTCATGAAGCTTAATGGCTCACCTTTTTTATTAACAGTGGCGCAAACCAAGTTTTCAGATTCAGCCGTTGGTAATTTCCACGCATCAATTTTACGCTGGGTTTGGAATAGGGTGTCGTCCAAGTCCATAAGCGCGTATGGTTTGGTGATGTTTGGATTGGATTCGAAAAATGGGGTGGTCATAAAAGTGTCCATAGATAATAGGGCGGAAAATCAGAGTGGGTGTGAGATGGAAGGACCCACCACCAATACGTTATTCAAGCGTTTCCACATATCGTCGACACTATCTGCTGCTGTCTCCACACACAGTACAATCAAATCCCATTCATTTGGTTCAACATTGTAAGCAAAATTGGTCATGCCAAGACCGTAATTATCGCTAAAGCTTAACATTGTCGTAATCGCGCCGCCAAGGGCAATCGGCGAGCGGGTCAACGCGCTAAATTTCACCATAGGGGTGGTTGCAGAGTCTTGCTGTTGAGCTTGTGTCTCAAGCCATTCTGCTAATAAAAAAGGTAACCAAACGAACTCGTTACTTCCCAGTACTAGGACTCTCTTTGGTAACTGAGCGGCATCAAAGCGTTCTTGATGACTAAATTTTGTAAACGCGGTTTGAAACCTCAAAAGATACTCAGCAAAACCATCTGTACTATTTAGCGTTGGAAAACGTCCCCAATTGCCCGTATCACCTAACGCCTGACTACCAGCCTCGGTCGTATCAACCGCTGGCATCGTAATGGGTTCAGGGTTAGGGGCATCCGTCCATTGCCAAGCGCCAGACAACAGGTGATGACGATGAAAGTCAACGCCCGCTAAGCGAGCAGCCATGCGCTCAGGCAACGCGCCCTCCAGCGTTGTGTCCGTCGTTGTGTCAGTGCTTTTTTGATCTAATGACCAATCAACCAAAGTGGTTAGATGTACTTGCTCTAATTGCGTGAGTCCAGCGTTACGTAGCGCAGTGACGACATTCACGCAAGTATTGCCGGTCGACGCTTCGTCATCCACCATAATTAGGGTTTTGCTAGCGAGTAATTGCTCTTGAGTATGGGTATCTGTACTTTGATAAATCAAATGCTGGCTGGCGTGACTGTGGTCTTCGTTAAATGTGGTCAGTAACGTATCGGTGCTACGGTCGTCATGTTGGGCATGACGCGTAGAGTTCAATAATAAAGCGTTAGGATAGCGCGTTTGTAGGGCTTGATGGACACCAGCGGATAAACCAACAGCCGTCTCTGCCATACCAATGACTAAAATGGGCTCAGGCAAATCACTAGGAACTAGATTTGCTAAGTCAGTAAAAGCATGACGCATCGTGTGAGGTGCGACTGGAATATGACGACCTAAGACTTTTGAGACGAATAAAAACGCCCGTTTTGGGTTAATACGCTGTGCAAACCCAAGCAAGTCTTCTAGTTGATAGCTGTCTTTTTTATCCGAGTCATTTTGCGCCGTTGCTTCGTTGGTCTGATAGGTCAAATCAAGAGTGCCGCGAGGTAAGGTAATGGTTGTACTCTGTTGCTTAGCTGACATTCGTATTCCTTGCGCTTTTAATTTTATATTGTTATCAGTTTTTAAGGTTGATAATCCACCAACCATAGCCCAGCGCCGCTTTTTTATTTAACGGCGGCGTGGTCAAAGTGAGCGTTTTGGTGAGAGCGTACTCTGATAACGTTCTTTAAGTCATTTGCTTAATAGGTGTTATTTTCTTCAATTTTGACACTCGTCATAATTGAGCGTACTTGGCAGGGCGTAATTTGCTGCCTGATATCAACCAGCTTCGGTTTATCGGTCAGTCCTAACCAATAAGAAAAACCGACTTGTGTTAAATCCACACCGCTGTGAATCGTATAACCAATGCCGCCGGAAGGACGGCTATTAATCTCCAGCACACGATGTTGACCATCATCATCGGCTTTGGTTTGTACACTCACGATGCCATCACAGCCAAAGGCTTTAATCAATGGAATGACGACATCCATGACGGATTGCTCGTAGCTGATATGCTGAATTTTCCCTGTTTTATAGCGTGTGATGGCGGCTAAAACGTCACCATATTCGCAGACCACATCGATAGAGTACTCTTGTCCAGATAAATAAGGCATAAGTAGCATAGGGATAGGGCGTTCATGAACCATTAGGCTGTTTGCATAGGCATTTTTAAACTGAGCCGTACTGATTTTTTTCTCTTCGGTGAAGTATAAATGCTCAAAGCTGTCATATTGCTCAGCCGCCTCTTTATCCGAATCAAGTCGCCAAAACCCTTGTGCGAAAATACCAGTGACGGGTTTGACACATAACGGCTGATGGCCATGTTCGGCCAGTAGAGCCTCAAGCTGTACCATATTATCAAAGCGCCAAGCATCAGCGACGGGGATGTTGTGCTGATGACAGTGTTGCATAAAGGCAAACTTGTCATCGATCGACTCCAGTGCCGATACGCTGGTTGCGCCCGTCAATAGACGAATACCTGCTGCGGCAAATGTTTCGCGGTGCGCTTCATAATCAATACCATTGCGACCAGTCAGCAACACCTTAACCTTGCTCTGCTGGGCTTGCTCCAATACGAACTGCCAGCGAGGTACAGCAGACTCACTGGTCGGCAGTGTGTCGTCGTCTATAGCCGCTTTATGTGGCTCACGATAAGTGCGATCAGCGAACTCAAAAATCTCAGGTCTATCATGACGGTGTGAGGCGATAATGGTAAACGGGGTATCAGAGTGGGCTTTTAACGTTTGTAGGCTGGCCAACATATCGCGCTGGCTTGACTGACCTTCAGCCAACCAAGCGGCTGTTGACGTTATATGATTGCTATCGTTAGCAGGGTTATCCATAGTGCTCTCTTGTCATCAGTTTTAGATATCATTGGATAACTCAGTGTCGTCATCGCAAAACCATTAGCAATATAAGTAAGACCCCAATTTGGCTTAGCAAAGTGGAAAAAACCAAGCCTTAATACTGCTGATAGCATGGACTATTATATACAAATGCTACGCGTTATAAACATTCCTAACAAAATAGCCTTAAGTATTTATACAGCGATTTCTTGACGGTTTTTAACAGCTCGTTGAATGGATAGGTAGATTAAAACAAAAACGCATCCGTGCTACTATGTGACGATAACCGGCATCATAAATACAGCGATATAATAAACCACTGAAAGGACATATCATGAGCCAAACCGAACCTCAAAAATTAATCGCAGGGGCCAATGCGCCACTACCGACGGATAATATTAGCATTCGTATTTTAAGCCAAAGCGCCATTGATTGCGCTGCTTATCGCCTGACTACTGACGGTAAGGTACGTGGTGATGGCGACATGATTTTTTATGGGCAAACCCGTAGCGATGACGGTAGCGTTAGCTTCCGAGGCCATGATAGCGATGGATTTTTTGATATTAATTTACCAGCGCAGCCTGCGAGTATTGAAAAAATAGCGCTCGCTTTTTCTAGTGCCCAAACGCTAGCGCAAGTCGGTGATGTAGATATTCAGGTATTGCAGGGCAGCCAAGTACTGATGACTTGTCAATTAATTGCTACTGGGCGTAACGAAAAAGCGATTATCTTAGCTGAGTGCTATCGCCGGCAGGGCGGCTGGAAGTTTCGTTTTATTGCTCAAGGTTTTGAGGGCGGGCTAAAACCATTGTCTGAGCACTTCGGCGTTGACATTGCCGACGAAGCGCCAGCTCAGCCTCAAGCTCAAAACCAATCACAGAATCAGTCTCAACCTATCAACACGCAGCGTCCAATCAATACCCAAAAAGCGGGTAGTGCCTCACCATCTAACACGCCACCGCCGATCCCAGCCAGTCCCTCAATCAATTTAAGTAAAATCACTTTAACCAAAAATCAATCTAGCATCAATCTTAAAAAGCGCGATGATTTTGGTAAAATCTCTGTCAACCTAAACTGGAATCAGCGTCCAGAGGTGGATAAGCAAGCACCTAAAAAAGGGCTATTAGGCGATTTGTTTAAGTCGCATAAAGCAGGGGGTATCGATCTTGATGTCGGCGCGATGATTCATCTGAAAAACGGAGAAAAGACGCTCATTCAAGCGCTAGGCAATCGTTTTGGCAGTTTGCAATCCGCGCCTTATGTTTGCTTGCGTGCTGATGATAGAACGGGACAAATAAGCGGCGGTGAGTGGCTCGATATCAACGGTCAGCAGTGGTCGCAGATTGAGGAAGTCTTTATCTTTGCCTTTATTTATGATGGCGCGCCAAATTGGGCGCAAACAGATGGGGTAGTAACCATTCATGTGCCAGAGCAGCCACCGATTGAAACGCGTCTAACAGAAGGGACAGGCAATTTGCCGATGTGTGCCATTGCGCGTTTGGTCAATCAGCAGGGCAGTATTAATGTTGAGCGTATCAATCAGTACTTTCAGGGGCATCAAGAGATGGATAAAGCCTTTCATTGGGGGTTTAGCTGGAAGCGTGGACGTAAATAGCTTTTAATAGTGTTCTTTTACACAAACAATCAGCCCGTCTAATAGTAGACGGGCTGATTGTTTATAGATCTATGAATGATAGCTCTATGAGCTGTCTTCAGGCAAGCGGCTTAAGCGTGCGGTGTGATAGCCGGCATTAAGTCATGGAAGGTACGACCAGAAGCCGTCTCACCAATTGCATGCATTTTCCATTCATTATTGTGGCGATACACTTTTGCCATAATCATCGCCGTGTGCCCGCCTTGCGCCGACAAGTTATAGCGTGCGACCTCAGCGTTATTATTGGCGTTAATAATACGACAGAATGCATTTTCTACCGTTTCAAATGTCTGCCCAGTAAAGCTATTAACGGTAAATACGAGCGATACAACGTTAGCAGGTACTTTTGAGAGGTCAACGTTGATGACTTCATCATCACCATCACCGGCACCAGTGCGGTTGTCACCTGTATGAACGATGCTGCCGTCTTTTGATTTGAGCTGACTGAACCAAATGGCATCGATGGCTTGTTTGTTACTATCGAACATGATGCAAGAAGCATCCAAGTCGATAGAATCGCCGCCGCTACCACCACCAAATAACTTGCCTAAGAATCCCCCTTTTTTGTCTTGTGGGCCTTGTGCAACATCCCAGCCTAGACCCAGTTTTACTTGGGTAAGCTCGCCGCCAGCTTCTTTGTTGAGGGAGATTTTTTGTCCCTTTTGTAAACTAACTGCCATGTGATACTCCTTATAATAATTGTGAATTGAGAGCTGAGTAAATCTAGAGTTACGAAATACAGTTATAAAATATTATCTAAAAAACCACCACCGCCGCCGCGTCCGCCTGAGCTAGTGCCTAAGATGCTTTGTAGCCAGCCTTGATAACTGTCACGATTGCGCGAACAAATAATGACCTTACCTGTACCTGAGAAGTTCAGTACCATCCCTTCGCCACTGGTGACCGAATTGATAATATTGCTCATGATGCCTTTTTTCTTACTGGTCGATACGGACAGCTTATAATCGAGGTTTGAGTCCCAACATACCACATGACCGTTGTCGATAATCACATCTTTATCAGGGGTCACCTCAATCTCAAACAGCGAGCCAAAACCTGACACAACTACTTGACCTTGACCTTGTGTCTGCATGACCATAAAACCGCCCGTATCCCCAAACACGGCTCCGCCTAAGTTACGCTGAATATTGGCTCTGATATCGACGCCTGTCTGGGCGGCAACAAAGGCGCCATCACTCAACGTATATTGCTGTTTTCCGACATCGATGATTTGCATGTCGCCGTCCAGTGTCGGCGCAAGCAAACAGTCGCCTTCACCATGCACAGCTTCGATCTGCTGCTGAAACAATGACTCGTCGTTAGCAAAGCGGCGCATCAATGACTGCATAAGGCCACCTTGCAGTTTACCTTTTAGCTCAAGATTAGACTCCATCATGACCATCGCGTTGGCTTCACAATAGATTGAATCGCCTTTTTGTAGATTGCAGTGCAAAAAAGGTTCAATGGTACCGATTAAGCTAAACGTTGCGGTCATGAGTAGCCAGTCCTTATTCTAATGTCTGTAATATGGGTGCTTGATAGATAGGGTATTAAATAATGGATTCTTTCAACGTCTTTTCTCTGCTTGCTGAAATTTGCGTGAACCAATTACATCGAAAGCCATCAAACGCTTCAGTAGGGCGCACTTGATGGCTTATCTACAGTGCAATCAGACGTCTGATTGCACTCACTAATTTATGAAACGATAAAGGGTAATTTTAGCGTTAAACGTTGACGCCATAAGAGGCCGCTAATGGACCAAGACCGCCACTGAAGCCTTGACCGACCGCGCGGAACTTCCAGTCGCCACTGTGACGATATAATTCGCCAAAAATCATCGCAGTTTCGGTACTGCCATCTTCTGATAAGTCGTAACGAGCAATTTCAGCGTTACCAGTGTCGTTTATAACGCGGATGTAAGCGTCACCAACTTGACCAAAGTTTTGGTTACGGCCTTGACCTTCATAAATGATAGCGCAGATCGCTACTTTACTGACATCAGCTGGGATGTTAGCAAGGTTGATTTTGATTTTTTCGTCATCGCCATCACCTTCGCCAGTACGGTTATCACCAGTATGTTCAACGGCACCGTTGTCTGATTTTAAGTTGTTAAAGAAAATGAAGTCTTGGTCATTACGAACTTTACCAGCTTCATTGACCAAAAAACCAATCGCATCCAAATCAAATTCTTGGCCATCAGTGGCACGTGGATCCCAGCCAAGACCGACTGTAATATTGGTTAAACCTGGCGCTTCTTTTGATAAGTTTACGTTGCCGCCTTTTGTTAAGCTAATAGCCATAGAAATATCCTTTGGATTAATAATTGAGTGGATTGAATTATAAGAAAAACGAACTAAAAATAGGTCAGTGAGTAGCGTATGAACCTCAGTGTTTAAATAAATATACCCGTACGCCGTGCCCTGTCTATCGTTACGTTTTACTATACTAAGCGTTTGCTTAGTAAGCAAGTCGTATTTTGTGTGACTATATGACATCTATCTTTCTGTTTATAACAAAGTGATGTTGATGTTATTGATATAACAGACGTAGTTTAGTTATTTATCTGAATATGATTTATAATAGCGCGCTCAGGTTCCCTCTACCCTGATGTAAAAAAAGGCCACTTTATGACTATTAGTACTGTTTTGACAACCCCCATTGAACCCATTCGCTATAGCCGCGCTCTATTTTGGCTGGTCAGCCTGCATATCTTTATCATCGCTAGTAGTAACTACTTGGTGCAGATACCTGTGGAGCTGTTTGGCTTTATCACCACATGGGGCGCGGTCACTTTTCCTTTTATCTTTTTGATTACTGATTTGACCGTGCGTGTCTTTGGTCAGCATTTAGCAAGACGCATTATCTTTTTTGCGATGCTGCCTGCGCTGGTGATTTCTTATTATTTTTCAGTGGTGTTTTCAAATGGTCAATTTATTGGTCATGAGCACCTGTTAGATTTTAATCTATTTGTCTTTCGCATTGTGCTTGCAAGCTTTAGTGCTTATGTCGTCGGTCAGCTGTTAGATATCCAAGTGTTCAATAGATTGCGCCGTCTTAGCGTCTGGTGGATTGCGCCCTTAGCATCGACGTTTATTGGTAATCTGGTCGATAGCTTTTGCTTTTTTGCCATCGCTTTTTATAAGAGCCCAGACCCTTTTATGGCGTCGCACTGGGTTGAGATTGGCGCGATGGACTACTTGTTTAAGATAGTGATGGGCGTGTGTATCTTTTTACCGCTATATGGTGTGGTATTGGCAAAGTTGCAAAAAATGCTGGGAGGGAAGTAAAGATAATAAGGTGAATATAAGTAAATGGCTAATATAGTCAATCCTAAATAAAAATAGCACACACTATGCCCCATGCTACGGGTATTGATTTCGCGCAGCCTCTGTCGGCGTAGGCACAGCACGCAAGGGAAATTAATACCCGTAGCACTGTACCTATTTTAAAGTGTGTTAACTATACTGCTTTGTATCGTTAGAAAGGACTGCGTTCACGGTTATAAAAAGTCATCTTAAAGCAGCGTTTTCAATAAGTGCTAGAGAGTTGTCAGAAGTAATAGATACGATAAAAAACACTTAGTGTGCAAACGCTATATTTATCCAGATACCTGTGGACTTCAAAAACGTATATAAAAACAGGTCATACCAATTGCTTGATATGACCTGTTATGAATAACGCTTTAAGTTTAAGGAAAAAAGTGGTCACTTCAGTACTTCAGATTATCTAAACACTAGGTAATCGACTTTGCTTCTTGCTTACGATGTCTAAGTGACGCCCATAACGCTAAACCAATAAAGGCAATACCGATAAGACCAGTGATCAACTCAGGTACGTGGAACTTCACAGATAGGAGCATAATGATTGCCAAGGCACCGATGGCATAATGCGCGCCATGTTCAAGATAGATAAACTCATCCAGCGTTCCTTTATCGACCAAAAAGATAGTCATAGAACGTACGAACATCGCACCAATGGCCAGACCCAGCATAATAACGATAACGTCATTGGTAATGGCAAACGCCCCAATCACACCATCGAAACTAAAAGAGGCATCAAGCACTTCTAAGTATAAGAAACCAATAATACCGCCTTTCATAATGGCGCTAGTTGCCGCACCAGTACTATTGCCCTGCGCATCCAATTCTTCTTCAAGATCGCCCTCAAGCATACCAGAAACTACTTGTACACCTAAATAAACCAAGATGCCCCAAACTCCCGCGATCAACACGGCAGAAGCTTGTTCAGCGGTTGCCCAAGACACTGAGATCATTAAGACGATAAGCGCAACGAAGACGCTCATAGCATCCACTTTGCCCAGCTTGGCTAAACGGCTCTCTAGCCACTCAAACCAATGCACGTCTTTGTCATCGAACACAAAGTTTAAGAAGACAAGTAGTAAGAAAATACCACCAAAGGCTGAAATTTCCGCATGGTGCGCCATTAATCTTGCTGAATACTCTTCAGGATTGTTCAATGCCAAATCGATAACCTGCATCATGCCAAGATCTGCCGTGACGGCGACGATGACAATAGGGAATACCAAACGCATACCGAATACAGCGATCAAAATACCAACAGTTAAAAATATTTTTTTCCAAAATTCGTCCCAGCCCTTAAGGACTGAAGCATTGACCACCGCATTATCAAACGATAATGAAATCTCCATGACGGCCAAAATAGCGGTAATAGATAAGGTGGCTAACATGCCGCCAATACCGCCATGTGAATATCCCCACCATGCCGCTACCGCTAAGGCAATGGCCGTGAAGATAAAGTCTAAATAAAAATGTCTCATGACACATCCTGTCTGGTTGCGTAAAGCTAAGGTCGGTCTAGTATAGACACACACCACAAAAAAGCGGCTATTGCTAACCACTTTTTATACATAAATTCAAATGAAACATAGCGCATTATTGGTCATTTGGCTACCAATAATTGTGGCTATTTTGCAACTATAAATGTCGTAAAATTTGGATAAGTTAGCTGTGCCAATAGTCGCTTAGACATCAGTAGATAAGTGATCTAAATGTCAACGCCATACTGCTGACACATGGCTTGTAAGCCGCCTGAATAGCCTTGACCAACGGCACGGAATTTCCACTCTCCGTTATGGCGATACACTTCGCCGAACACCATTGCGGTTTCAACAGAGTAGTCTTCTGCCAAGTCAAAACGCACGACTTCCGTACCCGTATCTTCGTTCACGACGCGAATAAAAGCGTTGGCTACTTGACCAAAGTTTTGATTGCGAGCAGCAGCCTCATGGATGGTCACGGTGACGACAATTTTATCGACATCAGCAGGTACTTGGGTAAGGTTTACTTTGATGAGCTCATCATCGCCATCCCCTTCACCAGTACGGTTGTCACCAGTGTGCTCAACCGCGCCATTGTCAGATTTCAGTTGGTTATAGAAGATAAAGTCGTGATCGCCACGCACTTTGCCAGCCGTGTTTAATAAAAAAACACTCGCATCAAGATCAAATTCAGCACCGGAGGTCGCGCGTTCATCCCAGCCAAGACCGATCAGCAGCTTGGTTAAATTTGGGTCGGTTTTCGTTAGCGATAAGTTACCGCCTTTATTCAATGATAAAGCCATGGTGTTGTCCTTGTTGTTAGCGTCAGTGAGTTATTTTATAAAATATTCGACATAAAAATAATGAGAACAAAAGCAATGAGCCATCATAACAACAAAAAGTGACCCAATCAAAGCTGATTAGGTCACTGTTATGTTTCATATAAGTTGAGTATTCACGCTAAGGTGAAGCCGCCAAGGCAGCGTTCATTGGTATTTGCACTCAGCTAAAAACGCTCATTCACCAATGCCCACTTACAAACTTTGGCGATGACGAATCTCAAAACTTTGATGTATGGGTTTTTTGATATTAAAGTCAAAACCTATCGTTTTTTGGGTGATATCAGTGATGTCGTAGCGTTCGATCAGCTGCTCATCTAACTCAAAACGCGTAAAGTTATTAGAGAAATACAAGACACCATCAGAGGTCAAACGGTTCATTGCACGATTGATAAGGGCAGCATGGTCGCGTTGTACGTCAAAGGTGCCTTGGAATTTTTTGGAATTAGAAAAGGTCGGTGGATCAATAAAGATAACATCGAATTGCTCGGTATTGTCTTTAATCCACTCAAAAATATCGGCGGCAACGAATTGGTACTTATTGCGGCTGACATCCAAACCATTTAACACAAAGTTTTGTTTGCCCCAATCCAGATAGTTTTGTGACAAATCCACACTGGTGACTTTTTTAGCGCCTGCCAGTGCCGCATGCACACTCGCTGTACAAGTATAAGCAAATAAGTTCAATACTGCTTTACCGCGGCTGTTGTCTTTAATACGGGCGCGCATATTGCGATGGTCAATGAACAATCCTGTGTCGAGATAGTCAGTAAAGTTGACATAGAAATAGGCACCATCTTCACGAGCGACATAAAATTTGCCACGCTTTTCTGTGCTGCCTTGTTTGCTGTATTGATCATTTCCAGATTGACGCGCTCGTGTTTTGATAAAGATTTGCTCGCGGTTGATATCGAACACTTCACGAATGCCCATTAACGCTAAATTGAAGCGTTTCTTTGCGGTCTCTGGCGGAATGGTTTTGGGCGGTGCATATTCTTGTACATGGGCATAGTCGCCATAAAGATCGATGGCTACCTTAAAGTCAGGCAAATCAGCATCGTATACACGAATATTGCTTACATTGTCTTTTTTCGCCAATTTTTTTAGTTTCGCAAGATTTTTTTGCAAGCGGTTAATGAAGTCTTGGCCGTCTTCCACTGCAATCTCACGCTTCTCAAAGCGACTGACAAGGTTGCCAGTCTGTCCCGCTATCAACGCCCCATAACGGAAATACACAGTGATGGCACCATTGTGACAGCGCAAGGTTTTTGGGTCTTTAATAGGTAAGATATCGACTTGTTCGACGTTGGACGCCAATATACCAAGCATCGGATCGATTCCGCTACCTGCAAAACTGTCTTGTAATATAAGCCCCAGCGCATGGTATAGCGGCTTAATCATCTCTTCATCACCCAAACGCTCACCATAAGGCGGGTTGGTGATAATAAGAGGATTAGTCAATCGACCATCATCGACCAGTGGCTTTAGAACCGTACTGAGTTGATCCAAGGCACGGGTCTCAATGTCGAGTAGCGGTAGCAAATCTTGCAACCCTGCAGCGATGAGGTTTTTTTCTGTCGCGATGATGGCGCCGCTGTCGGCATCGAAGCCCAAGATCAGCGGTAAGGTATCGGGTTGCTCATTGGCAATCTCTAACGCTTCACGAAAACGTGTCTGGGCGTCATCAATCATCTCTTGCCACAGCGCCTCATCATGATGTTGCCATTGGTAAAAACCAAATTGATTGGCCGCTTTATCGATACCGACTGCATAATCGCAATGCATGAGTAGCGCTTCAATAATAAAGGTCCCAGAGCCACACATCGGATCGACTAAAGCATTATAAAAAGGCGCATTGCCTGCTTCATTTTTTTTATGCCAGCCGGCGCTATAAAGTAGGGCGGCCGCCAAGTTTTCTTTTAACGGCGCTTCGGTCATCGCGACGCGATAGCCTCGGCGATGCAAACTGGTGCCTGACAAATCAAGATACAGCTCAGCTTGCTTGTCATTTACGGTCGCAAAGACAGAAAAGTCTGGGTTTTTGCTGTCGACGTTAGGACGGCTGTCGTAAACTTCATTAAACGTATCAGCAATCGCGTCTTTGACACGCAGCATTGCAAACTGTTGACTGACAGCGACGCGCTTATCGACGGACAAACGAATCGCAAAGGTTTGCTCCAAACTAAACTGCTCAGTCCAATTGACTGATTTTGCCAAACCATAAAGCTGCTCGGCCACATCGTATTCCATATTGATGTTTTTGCGTTTAATGAGCATTAGTACCCGCGAGGCCACACGTGACCACAGACAGATAGTATATAGATCGCGTAAGTCACCCGTTACTGAGAGACGGCCCGTACTTTTGATTTCGCTTGTAATACCAAAACTTGTCAGTTCAGTCTGTAGCGGTGCCTCAAGCCCATCGGCACAGGTGATGATAAGATCAAGCGATAACGCTGATGAAGAGGCGGGGGCGGTTGCTAGGGTCATACGGATACCTGTGGGCTAAATGGACAAAATGCAAAAAATAAAATAGACGGTTTAACCCGTAATTTTACCATAATTCAGGGTAGGATGGTTCAAAATGAGGATAGGCTCTACGCTCTACTGTTTTGACGCATCATTCTTGGTCAGTGGCAGTGAGTCTGTTACCACTTGAGTGGTGGTCGCAAAAGGTTTGGTGGCGATAGGGTACTCAACGTCTTTTGGCATGAGCAAACGCATATGCGGGTAGGGAGTAGAAATGTCAGCGGCATCAAGGGCACGCTTGATATCTTCTGTGAGACCTTCTTTGATCTTGGGCATACGCGCAACGGCGGCGGGCTTTACCCAAAAACGTACAATAAAGAACACCCCATACTCACCAATCTCCGCTACGGTGACCGAGGTCTCAGGGCGGCTGAGCACCACCTCGGTGTCAGTAAGTACCTGCAAAATCTCTTTACGCGCAGTGTCAATATCGTCTTCAAAAGCAATACGTACCCGAATGTCAAAGCGTATAAAGTTTTTGGAGGTCAGATTGGTCACCTCGGAGGAGGCAACATTGGAGTTTGGGATAATAACGGTGATGTTGTCTCGAGTCAAAATATGGGTAGTGCGTAAGGCGATAAGTACGACGCGGCCCTCATTTTCATTGATGTGAATCCAGTCACCCACTTGAAAGGATTGCTCCAGCAAAATAGTGATACCAGCGATAAAGTTGGCAAGGGTCGACTGAGCGGCAAAACCCACGGCCAAACCTACGATCCCCAAACCGGCCACTAGTGAAACAATATCGAAGCCAAATTGCGCCATAACGCTGGCAAGACCAAGTACTAACAGGAGCACTGATAAGATGTTTTGCAGGAGCTGCTCTATAGAAGCATTGAGTCCATAGTGCTGCAAAACCCTATGAATAATCTGGCCCGATGAGGTCCAAAGCACGTAGTAAATACCAGCCCAAGTACTGGCTTTAGCGGTGGCTTTAACCGTTTCGGGTTCAAAGTTAATTTGACTCATGATGGCGATCAGGCTGGCCACAATCCAAATGTAGCGTAGCACCGAGCGGATAATTTTGGTGCGTCGTTCATTCAAGCGAATTTTCGTTCTACTTTGCTTAACGATGTAAATAGCGAGCCAATAAAAAAACCCCAATACTGCCAGCAGTATGAGGATTTTTATACCAGTACTCACCAGCTCTACCGCTTTAGAAGACCAATCAAGTTTCTCCTCCTCTATGGAGCCACCCAGGGCAAGATATAGGCTAGTATGGAGGTCACGAATGATCTCTTTAAAAAAATCAGTAACACTAGCGATTGGCATTTTTTAGTCCATGCAAAGTTTTTTAAATTGTCTCAAACTGTTAAGGCGTACTGAATATTCAACCATAGCACTGCCGATGTTTAAAAGCTTGCTTCTTGTGTGTCATGGTATTGATAAGGGATTTCCATTTTCTGTTGAACGTCACGTAGCGCAGTCCGTAGCCCTTCTAATATCGTAGGATGATAAAAAGGCGTGTCAAGCATGGCCTTGATACTTAAATCATTGGTGATGGCGGTGGCCAATATGTGACCGATATACTCAGCATCAGGCCCCACCATACTGGCGCCTAGTATTCTATCGGTTTTTTTGCAGCCATAAATATGTAGCAGACCACAGTTAACGCCCATGACGCGACTACGACCTTGATTGTCAAAGCTTACCCTGCCGATGACATATTCTAAAGTTGGATCTTGTTGAATTTCTGGTAAAGACAGGCCGACATTGACGATTTGGGGAGCGCAAAACACGATAGAGAACGGCGTGGCTGGTGGGCGAATGTAGGCGGCTTTTTTATTGTCACAGACCATGCTACCAGCACTATAGCCTTCATCACTGGCGACGTGTAGCAGTGGGAGATGAACATTGGCATCACCAACGATATAGACATTTAAATCGCCAATCTGCCCCGTTTTTTCACTGAGGTGTTTTGGGCGGTTTTTATCATCAAGCTCTACGCCTAAGTGTTCAACACCCAGCTGTTTTATGTCGTTGCGGCGACCGGTCGCGACCAGTACGTATTCACCTTGCCACTGCTGAGACTCACCAGCACTGTCTTCATAGTCAATGAATGCAGCTAAGCTGTTATTGCTGCCGTTTGCTTGGGTGCCCACATTACTGATTTTACTACCCAAATGCATGGTCAGCTCACGATTTAAGCAATCGATAGCCTTATTGTTAATATCGGCATCTTTCAGGCCTGCAACGCGCTTTTCACGATTAAACAAAGTGACATTCACGCCCAAGCGGGTGAACGCTTGCGCAAGCTCCAGCCCAACCGACCCTGCACCTACCACTGCCATTGATGTTGGTAAATCTGTTAGCTCAAAGACGGTATCAGAGGTCAGAAGGGTATGGCCGAGCTTCTCAGCCCAACCATCTGGGATAAATGGCGAGCTACCTGTAGCGACAATAACTTTACTGGCTTCAATCACCTCATCGTTAACTTCAATCAATCCGTGCTCATTGATACAAGCACGTCCTGCGATTTTTTTATGATCGGGCCAGCTGTCTACTTGCTCTTTGATATAGCTTGCAAAATGGCTGCGCTCATCACGTACGCGCTGCATGACTTGTTTGCCATCTATCTGAGCGGTGGCATGCACGCCAAACTCAGCAGAATGATTGGCTTCATGCGCCCGATCAGCTGCCGCGATCAACAGCTTACTTGGCATACAACCTACGGCGATACAGGTAGTTGTCCAAAATCCTTCATTAATAATAACGATATTATCAAAGATTTTGCTGGCTTGACGAAAGGCGTTTTGGCCAGCAGTACCTGCGCCAATAACAGCAACAGTGACTTTGCGAGTAACTTTACGTTTACTGTCATCAGCAGAAGTGCCAGATTTTTTATTCATGTCGCTCTCAAATAGTGAAGGCTTAGTGGGTGTTAACGGTTACTTTTAGCATTTGGCATCAGGTTTTTGTCATACCTGTTTTGTAGTTGGTGCAGATTAAGACGCTAATGTCTCAAGCAAGCGCTCGGTATAGCCTTTGGCGCGTAGATTTCGTTGGGCGTGTGTCATTTTGCCCTCTGCATTAAACACAAATGCTGAACGCACCAGACCTAACGTTATTTTGCCATACATGTTCTTTTCTTTGATGACGTCGAAGTACTGGCACAGTTTTTCGTCGCTATCACTGACAAGTGCAATATGTAAATCGTGCTTGGTGATGAATTTTTCGTGCGACTCAATGCTATCACGTGAGACCCCAATAATGTCATAGCCCAAATCATCAAACTCATTAAGACGAGCAGTAAATTCTGTTGCTTGTGTGGTACAGCCTGGCGTATTGTCTTTTGGATAAAAGTAAAGAATAAGCCCTTTATCGGTATTGGCTAGCATGTCTTTGAGGCTGATCTCATCGTGAATCACATGTCCATCTAGCGCTCGTACTAGGGTGACGGGGAAGTCAGGTAAGGTCGTGTTTTCTGTGGTTGGCTTTGCCATTATAAAATCCTTATTGGTTGCGATTACCGGCGCGGGTTATATTTATCATGTTGTTATTATAAGCAGATTCGTAGAAATACCTCATCAGTTTTACACTTTGCTGCTGCATTGGCAACAAAAAAGACTGGCAATGACCAGTCTTTTGTATATCAAACAAGTTGTACATTAAGCCGATTTTTGTGGCTGCTTGAGATCTAAGCCTACCGTACATTGCTGTAAATCTTTTTGCATTTTTTTCACATATGGTAGGTTTGAAGGGTCTTTTTTGTCTTGCGCGTAGCTTTCAATTTCCCACATTTGACCGATAGTCATATTGCTGCGTACACCAATCGTGCAATTACACAGTTTGGTCGCATCGCCTTTATCAGCGACTTTATATTTGACCGCACCAGTGACACAGGTATTGATATTTTTTTGTTTAATGTCAACAGCATTTGCTTGTGGCATGGCAAAAATGGCCGCTAGGGCTAGAGGTAATACTGGCAACAACTTCATAAATGTCCTCGTAAATGTGGTATCAGTTTTTTAGATTTTGTACTCAAATTAGACTCAATTCGCTAATAGGTGAGTAATCCGTAACGCTGCTTATATCTCATGATAAATGCAATCGCTCATACCATAACAAGTATAGCGATTAAAATACAACGGCGACGTGCTGTGTTAATGCAAGCGAATGTTTCGCTAGTGTTGACTGCCGCCATTTGCTAGGGCAAATACTGTCTATTAAGACTGGTAGAGGGTTGGGTCAGTGACGCCAGCCTGTGCAAATCCTTGACGGCGTAGCGCACAACTATCGCAGACTCCGCAAGCAAGACCGTTGATATCAGCCCGGTAACAAGAAATCGTTTGCCCATAATCAACGCCGAGTGACAAACCAAGCTCAATAGTTTTCGCTTTTGATAGCTGCTGCAACGGCGTTTGAATAGACAGGTGGTGACCTGTGACGCCAGCTTTTGTGGCAAGATTGGCCATGTGCTCAAAGGCGGCAATGTATTCTGGACGACAGTCAGGATACCCAGAATAATCGACTGAGCTGACGCCAATGACGATATGATTGGCATCGGTTACTTCGGCGACTGCCAATGCGTAAGATAAAAATATCGTGTTACGCGCTGGCACATAAGTATTGGGAATGGCATCGTTATCAATCTCATCGCGTTTCTTATCAGGGAACTTATCCGCATCACCGTCAGGCACAATCATGCTGTGATCAGTCAGGGAGGAGCCACCAAGTTGAGCGATATCAATATCGATAATTCTGTGATTGACCTCGGCTGCCTCAGCGATGGCTTTGGCCGCGACAAGCTCACTATTGTGACGTTGGCCATAGTTAAAGCTGACTGCCGTCACAGAGGCATAGCGCGCCTTGGCCCAATACAAACAAGTGACCGAATCTAGCCCGCCTGACAGTAGCACGACGGCATTTTGATGTTTATGCGAGGTAGGTAAGTTAGCATCGGACGCTTGAGTGCTAGAAGGGCTTTGCGAGGTAACGTTGGTCATAGTGGTATCTATTATTGGTTTACGTAAATGGTTATTTTAGCAAAAATCGCTCCATTACAGAACCATGTGGCCATGATAAAAGCGCTCTTACCTGTAGAGTGTATTGAGTTATTTATCCCACTCCCGTCGCTTTAAAAAATCTGTGTGTATAAAATGTGCTACTGAGACAAAGTGATCGTTGATAAAGAGACTCACAAATAAAGGAGCTTTGGGTAATAAAGAAGTTGTGACGTTTAACTTTATAATTTAATGTCATATTTTCAATCTATTAGCAATATTTGTTATAATCCTGCTTCTAAAGTAGGCGTGCTAATGATTTTTGCTCACTGCTTTATCATCCCAATTTATGGCCAATGGCTTCATAGCAAAACCACCCTTGTAAAGATATTGAGTAACTTATGACCGCAGCGACCTTGTTTACGCCAAAAATTACACCTGATTTTGATGATACTGGCTTAGATAACCATGCTTTAGACGCTAATATGGATGGCATGGAATACGATGATGGCGCTGATGATGAGGATTATGAAGACAGTGCTGTGACTGGGCAGTCAGCGCCCACTGAGTCGGCACAGTTTCGTAAGCTACAGAAAAAACTACGTAGGCAAGTGTCTTGGGCGATTCGTGATTTTAACATGATCGAAGAGGGTGATGTGGTGATGGTCTGTGTGTCAGGGGGCAAGGACAGCTATACACTACTGGACATTCTACTGCTTCTCAAGCGCATCGCACCCATTAGTTTTGATATCGTTGCGGTCAATCTTGACCAAAAGCAGCCAGGCTATCCTGAAGATATTTTGCCCGCTTATCTAAACGAGCAGGGTATTGCTCACTATATCTTAGAAAAAGACACTTATAGTATTGTCAAAAGCGTGGTGCCCGAAGGCAAAACGTATTGCTCAGCCTGTTCGCGCCTACGTCGCGGTTCTCTGTACGGCTTTGCCAAACAAATTGGAGCGACCAAGATTGCCTTGGGTCATCACCGTGATGACATGTTGGCCACTTTCTTTTTAAACCTGTTTCATGGAGGTGCCCTCAAATCGATGCCTCCTAAGTTGCTCAGTGACGACAAGCAAAACCTACTTATTCGCCCATTGGCTTATGTCGAAGAAAAAGACATCATTGACTATGCTCGCCTCAAAGAATTTCCCATTATTCCCTGCAATTTATGCGGTAGCCAAACTAATCTACAGCGTGCGATCATCAACGACATGTTGCGAGAGTGGGATAATGCGCACCCTCAGCGTTTGGCGTCCATTTTTAAAGCCATGCAAAACGTGGCACCGTCACAGTTAGCGGATCGTGAGTTGTTTGATTTTGAACAGTTAAGTCTTGACCGTGATGATAATGAGCGTTTATTTGAAGGGGATAATATTCAAGCAGGGCAGACCGACAGTTTGGCGGAGATTGGCTTGCCAGTATCGCCAAAAGCGCAGACGTTTAGCTCGAAGTTTGCTAGCGATAAGCAGGATTCGGCAAGTAAGAATAAAACGGCAGAGGGCAGCCGTAGCACACAGAAAATCCCAACCATTAATCCTGTTCTTTAACGGTTTATCAGAGCGTGTCCTCGTTTTAAGAGTAATGAGGGCATGCCTGAGCCGTTAAATAACTCATAAAAAAACCAGCTCATATTTAGTATGGCTGGTTTTTTTACATTGTCAGATGAGGTAATGGTAAACGTTAACTTTCGGCAAAAACAGGTAATGGATCGAAATTAACCTCTGAGCGTGGCAATTTTGCGACATCTTGCATGCGCCAATCTTCTTTACCGTCATTACTTACTTGCAAGTAGTACTTGGCTTTTATAGGATCCATGTCTACTTGCGCGCTGTACTTATTGCCCTCGACATGCTGAAGCACCACATCACGATCTTTTTTGACGTCAGTTGCGTGTGAGATAGACAGGTCCAGCTTTTCTGGATAAACGAGCGGCGTACCATCCAGTAGTTTACCTGACTGCAAGCTTTGCTCAGGATAATTTAAATAAAAAACAATCTCGCCATTATCAGCAAACTGCATTTTGCCATGCAAGTCTAAATCAGCCGTGAGCTTGTCACGTGACACATCTTGATAAAGTGTCTTGCCATCCATATACCAGTCGTCACGTACCACGCTGTCACGGATTTGATAAGAATAATAAACAAACCAAAGGCAGGCGATCACAACCGCAGCTGGCATGCCAATCACAAAGATAACGACCATGTAATTTTTATACCATGGCTGCGTGTCTTGATGCTTAAAGTTCGGTGCTGGAGTAGACATAAAATACCTATTAACTGTATCGACTAACTGTATCGACGGATAATCTGACGGCTAAATACTGCCAGTTTTATGATAAATCGTAACCCCGTTAGTCCTTGACTAACGGATGCAATATAACAGACTACATAGCTAGACTTTTAATAACTTACTGACCTTGAGTGGTAAAAATATTTTGCTTACTGACCTTGTACTGGCCATCTTCACTGGTCACATTTAAGGTCACAGGGGTTTGCCCAAACTCAATCACATCGGGGTCGCCATAGATACTTACGGGCATATCAAAGCTTTCGCCCGCTTCTAGGGGTACATCATTAAATCGCAGCTCTAAGCTTAAACCCTCTTGCGGTGCAAGGGTTATCGTATAAGAATGAGCGTCCTGCGTCTTATTGGTCAGTTTAACGATATAGCTGTTTTCAATCATGCCTTGATTATTGACTGAAGACAACTGATTACGGTCACGACGAATATCAATCTCTAACGGCACTCGGTCCGTCAAAGCATATATGACGCCACCACATAATATGGCTAACAACGCTAAGTAAGCAAACAAGCGTGGGCGTAACACGCGGCTTGGCTCTTTTTCTGCCAATTGACGCTCTGTCGTATAGCGGATAAGCCCACGTGGGTAGCCGACCTTGTCCATGATTTCATTACACGCATCGATACAAGCCGCGCACTGGATACATCCAACCTGTAAACCGTCTCGAATATCGATACCAGTCGGGCAGACCTGCACACACATTTGACATTCGATACAATCGCCTAAATCTTCAGGATTTGTGCCTTTTTTACGAGGGCCGCGTGGCTCGCCGCGCTCATAATCATAGGAGACAATCAGCGTATCCTTGTCAAACATGACACTTTGGAATCGGCCATAAGGACAGATTTGAATACACATTTGCTCACGCATGTAACCGGCATTAGCATAGGTTGCAAACGTAAAGATAAACATCGATATCCAGACCCACGTTGGCCAGTCGGGAAGTGGTATGAAGCCTATCATTTGCCAGCTTTGATACAAATAATCTGTCCCAGCGACGTAGCTTACAAAAGTCGCTGCTGTAATCACTGAAAATACAAACCAAATAAAATATACGACAGAGCGTTTAAATACTTTTTTTGCGCTCAGCGGTTCTTTATCAAATTTGATTCGTTTGTTGCGATCACCAATGACCCACTTTTCGACATACTGATAAAGATGCGTCCAAATCGTTTGGGGGCAGGCATAGCCACACCAAACGCGCCCTGCATACACGGTCACCATAAACAAAGTAAAAGCTGCAATGATGGCAAACGCAGCAATAAAGTAAAAATCTTGGGTCAAAAACGTCATGCCAAAAATATAGTAATGCTGTGAGGGAACATCAAACCATATTGCTTGTCTACCATTATATCGTAGCCACGGCAAAAGCAGAAACGCAGCCAAAAGCGCATACATCGTGATGACACGAATATTTTGATAAAAACCTGTGACAAACCTAGGGTGAACGCGATGTTTGGTGGCATCAAGATCAACTTGCTGTACAGGAATTTTATTGGGTTGTTGTGCTGACATAAACGTGCCTCTTTTAAAAAAGAATCAGTTTGCTGGCATGATGAACAAACACCTTTGATAATGAGATGTATGAGTGTGCGATGTTATCAATGTCAGTAAGTAGCGGCGCGAACTTTGAACCACAAAGTATCGAATCCACCTACCAAATGATCGATTGTATATAGCTAAATGAGAATCGGTAAGATCTGCTAAAACCAGTGACTAATACACGGTTTTTAGGTGCCGTTATTTTAACATTCTCCCTACTATAAATGGGGTGATAATCTTAAAAAGCAAATAATATATAGTAATAATTATCGATAGCTCAGTCGTGCAAGATGCCCTAAATAAAGGCTTGATGACAGACGTATAAAAAGGGAGAACTGTTTTTACAGTTCTCCCTTTTTTGACACTTATCCATTTATTTCTAATACAGCATATAACGAAACTATATTAGTTAACAGTCGCTTCCACAGTTTCTGGAACCTCAGTGGTAGCAGTTGCTGCTTTAGCAGGCTGCGCGGTCTTATCTGACAGTGAGTAAACATAAGCAGCAAGAAGCATAATACGCTCATTACCTAACTTAGTTTGCCATTCAGGCATCACACCAGCACGACCATAACGTAAAGTCTCACGAATGGTTTCGCGATCGCCGCCATATAACCAAGTATTGTCCGTTAAATTAGGCGCGCCAGTAGAGTTCATACCTTTAGCGTCTTCACCATGGCAAAGCACACAGTTGGTAGGCTCATTAAAGATGACCTTACCTTGAGCGACCTTCGTTTGATCAAGATCGTAACCTGGCTGGTTGCCTGATATCGATAACACGTATTCAGATACCGCACGTATGCCATCTTCACCAAGTTGATCACGCCACGCTGCCATACCACCGACTCGGCCGTTATGCAGCGTCGTCAAGATGTTTTCAGGGGCGCCGCCATATAACCAATCATTATCGGTTAAGTTTGGATAACCTGTGGCACCTTTAGCGTTAGAGCCGTGACACACTGAACAGTTCTGTAGAAACAAGCGGCTACCCACTTTTAAAGCATTGGGGTTTTCAGATAACTTTTCTACATAGGGAGCGAGATCCGCCACCTTTTCATCAATCTGAGTTTGCAGATCTGCTGGCGGATTATCACTATGACGCATCGTCGCTTGCATATCCGCAAGTGTCGCTAAAGTCGATGTGGCCCCGCTGGCATCCGCTTTTGCTAAGATGTTTTGTTCAAAGTTATCCGTAAATACTTTGTTATTGCTCTCAAGCTCACTATACAGCTCGTTTTTAGAAGACCATGGTACTGTTTCGCCATCGACTTCTACGGTGGCAATACCGTCCCATTTTGACGGAAAAATAGCTGGAAAAAATACCCAGTATGCAATACCCCAAACGATAGAACCAAAAAATATCACTAGCCACCATTTAGGCAATGGCTTGTCATACTCTTTAATGCCATCATAAGCATGGCCTGTGGTACCGTCCTCTTCTAGTTCTGGCTTGTACTTCAATACCATTAGTAAGACACCGAGGATAGCAGCCCAACACATGATACTTAGTATGGTAATCCAAGAACTCCAAAAAAATGTCATCGTTTATCCTTATTGCGCTGCTCTTCAGACAGAGATTCTATATCCTCGTCATCAAGCGCAAGTTGTGCATCTTCTTCGAAGCGTTTTTTGTTTTTTGGCGAATACGCCCACCATGCAACACCTACGAAGGCAACAAAGGCAGAAACGGTCGCAATTGTTTGTAATTCACCAATACCCATTAGCGCTGTCCTTCCATCGCGGTGCCTAACTGCTGTAGATAAGCGACCAAAGCATCAAGTTCAGTGGCACCAAGTACAGCATCGGGTGCTCCTTCGATATCTTCTTCAGTGTAAGGTACACCAAAGCGATCGCGGAATAGACGCATTTTAGTTTGAACGTTTGCACCATTCACTTCGTTGGTAGCCAGCCATGGGAAACCAGGCATGACTGATTCAGGGACCAGTGAACGTGGATCGATCAAATGCTGCTTTTGCCAGTCTTCAGAATAACGTCCACCAACACGTGCCAGATCAGGTCCAGTACGTTTTGAGCCCCATAAGAATGGGTGATCCCACGTAGATTCAGCAGCACGTGAGTATGGTCCATAACGTTCAACTTCAGCACGTAGTGGACGAATCATCTGAGTATGACAAACGTGACAACCTTCACGAATATAGATGTCACGACCTTCAAATTCTAGTGCAGTCCATGGCTCCATAGAGGGCAGGGGAGCATTCACCCCACCTTCTTCAGGACCCTTGTTGTCATATATCAATGGTACGATTTCAACTAGCGTTGCAAAGCTAATAGCAATAACGATACCGATAACCAACAAGCCTGTATTTTTTTCAATAATTTCATGCGGTGTACCAGACATGATCGCTCCTTATACGTTAGCTGCCGAAGGTTTATCAACACTAGGTTCATGATCAGTAGGATCTGCGATATCGACAGGCTTACCTTCTGGCATCTTAAGTGTTTTATAAACGTTATATGCCATCACAAACATACCCGATACATATAATAGGCCACCAAAAGCACGACCAATATACGGGAAATGCGAGAATTCAACGGTATCAACGAAACTATATACCAACGTACCATCTGGGTTAGTCGCCAGCCACATCATGCCTTGACCAATACCTGAAATCCACATGGATACGATATAGAAGATAGTACCCGCTGTCGCCAGCCAAAAATGCGTCGTGATTAAGCTGATAGAATACATTTTTGGTTTGTTATAGATACGTGGTAACAATACGTATAGTGAACCAATCGTAATCATACCTACCCAGCCAAGTGCCCCTGAGTGTACGTGACCGACTGTCCAATCCGTGTTATGCGATAGCGCATTGACGGTCTTGATAGACATCATTGGGCCTTCGAACGTCGACATCGCGTAGAACGACAATGCCACAATCATAAAGCGAATGATTGGATCGGTACGTAATTTATCCCAACTACCTGATAGCGTTAGTACACCGTTAATCATACCACCCCAAGATGGTGCGAATAGGATGATTGAGAAGACCATTGCCAATGACTGCGTCCAATCTGGAAGCGCTGAATAATGCAAATGGTGACCACCGGCCCACATATATGACGCAATCAATGCCCAAAAGTGAACGATCGACAAACGGTAAGAATAAATAGGACGACCAATCTGTACTGGAACGAAGTAGTACATCATTCCAAGGAACGCTGCCGTTAGATAAAAACCTACCGCGTTATGCCCGTACCACCACTGCACCATCGCATCGGTCGCACCGCCAAATAACGAGTAAGACTTAAATGCGCTAACAGGAATCGCCATGCTGTTTACGATATGCAGTAGGGCAATCGTAATGATAAAGGCTGCAAAGAACCAGTTAGCCACATAGATATGTGAGGTTTTACGTTTGATGAGCGTACCGAAAAAGACAATGGCATAAGATATCCATACCAAAGCAATTAAAACATCGATTGGCCACTCAAGCTCCGCGTATTCTTTAGAGGTGGTCAAACCTAGAGGCAGCGTAATGACGGCTGATACGATAACCGCTTGCCAACCCCAAAAAGTAAACCAAGCCAAATAAGGCGCGAATAACCTTGTCTTACAGGTACGCTGAACAATATAGTAAGACGTTGCGAACAGGGCCGAGCCACCGAACGCAAAAATAACCGCATTAGTATGTAGCGGTCTTAAACGACTAAAGGTCAGCCATGGGATGTCAAAGTTTAGTGCTGGCCATGCTAACTGTGAAGCAATGAACACACCAATACTCATGCCGACGATGCCCCATACCACGGCCATTATCGTAAAGAATCTTACGACAGTAATTTCGTACTCACGGTCCACTGGGGCGACTGCTGTGTTTTGTAAACTCATTGGATGATTCCTTTACAGCCCGAATTATCAACAGAATTAACTAACTCTCCGCATCATCTGTACTATACAAATAATCACCAGATAACGATTGCGGTACATGCTGTTTTTTGACCTACTTATGACAGTCACGTTATTAACTATCAATCTAAGCTTTCGCTCTACATCAGCTAGTATTAGTAGACAGAAGAGACGTTGCAAACGCCCTGCGTTTGTCGCTAATTGATAGTAGGATTATTAATAAAACGTCAAAGTAAATAAGAAGGTGCGCCGTTTTTGAGCATCAAACATCTCATGAGGCTAAGTATTTATCTTAATTATTACCCAAAATCTGTACGAATGAAGATAGATACTAATATCCATAGGATCGTAAAAAACACATTAACCCTAGATGTGTGCTAGCGGCAGCTGACAAAAAAACATGTTTACGTAATGTTTAGTTAAAACTCCTGACTCTGTTTAAGGGTATTGTAACGCAATCCTAATGAAATATCATCAGAACTATGCGGCAAAATACAAACTCTTTGGTAAAAATACTAGCGAGCAACTTATTATTAAGACGCTATCGCCCTATTTTATACTCTATTTTGTCACTATTCTAGCGGTACGTTTGAGTGAGGAAATCACAGATCATTGCCCAGCGTTGGCATGACTGAGGGAAGGACTTTTGTAACAATGGCAACCTTACAGAGATAAATAGGTTTTACTTATCATCGAGCCGCCCTTTATAATAAGGCCGAACACGAATGATAGAGGCGTTCTTTTATACCGCTGTTATCAGCAACTACTTTATAATTTGGTATCCAATTAGGCGAGGATACTAAAAAACTTTTGCCTAATATAATACTAATTAAGGACAATAATATGGCCGTATTTTTGACAGATGAATGGTTTGAGCAAGTTGAACAGATGGGCCGTGAAGCAGGCGAGCTTAACTTACCACCAGCACTTGCAAATATGATCGTCAACCTAAAAGTCTCTGACACTGAGAAAGATATCGAAGCTAACTTTGCTAATGGTTTACTGCATCGCGGCTTAAATGACTCGGCAACGACGACTTTATTACTTGATCGTAGTATCTTACAGTCCATCATCACAGACTTTGATACCAATCAAATTATGGGTGCATTTATGAGTGGCAAGATTCGCGTAGAAGGCGATATGTCACAATTAATGGCGGTACAGACCGCTCGCCCAAGCGCCGAGCAAAAAGAGCTGTACACCCGTATCAAATCAATGACGACGATGGCTTGATCTTAAAGTTGTACGGTTTTTTTGAACCGTGAGAGTCCATTTGGCAAAAAAATCCCCTAATTGATGTTAGGGGATTTTTTATGGTTACCGTCAACAGTAAAGCGTGTTTATCGTTTCATTAACTGGCTTTTGATGGCTGTGCTGTCTTGTCCTGATTTTCTTTATAAATTGCCGCTTGGAGCCAGACGTTTGCTTGTACATAGTCCTGCACTTTAATAGAGGCCGTCTCTGGGGTATTAAGCGCGCCAATACGTACCACAAATGGATCGGCGTCTTGCTCACGTAGTATCACCACGTCAAACAGAATAACTGACTTTTCGTTAAACACCGTCTCTTGTTTGCCGAGCACCTGACCTTGACACCATGCTTCATCTTCTTGCCCTAGAGTATCACCAAACAGATACGCACACATATGACCCAGATTAATCTCTACAGGCGCCATTTGCTCTTTGGTTTCTGGCTTCCATGCTTTAATTTGCTCTTGTAGGTCATCTGGTAGCTTGCCATCATTGGCCGCCACAATGTCATTAAACGCACGGTGGTAGCGGATGGCTTCTTGATCCTCAACCATAATGACTTCGTCTTGATCACTCAGTTTAATCTCATGCGCCCACGCACTCAAATTCACAAAATAAGAGGTTTCTCGCTGATACAAATGGCGATTGGTGGTGTAAAGTTGGTCAAAAGCATAAATGATACTGCCATCAGCGGTACGCAAACGTAGGACCGCATCGTGTGAGTTGTCATTAGCGATGACGCGCTCAATTTTACAATTGAGTCCATAAGGGCTATCCACACAAGGGTAGGCGTTGATAAAGCACTCAGGCTTACCATTTTTCATCGCGAGTACTTGATTGATGTGACAAGGCTGATCTTCAGACAGCAGTAAGCAGCTATCTTGAGCGCTCACATTGCTATTTAGGCCTTTAGGCATCGCTGCTTGTTCAATCATTTTTTGCAACCACTCTGGTACGTCATGACTCATGTCATCGGTCAGAATGCGCCAATGGTCGGCATGGCCCGCAGATTGCTCATCAGTTAAGGTGATTTTGGTGGGAGACTGGATGTTTTTATATTGATAATTAATGGTCATGAAGATACTCAAAGTTAAGTCAGCGTGAGGTTTGGACCTAAAACTGCTATTGCTTACGTATCAGCCAATATTTAACATGATTGGTTTTTGATCGTCAGCAATTTGTCATCAGCAAAGGGTCAACAAACAACAATGAACGGTGAATGACAATTGTCCTTAGCATACAATATATAGGTATTGACGCAAGTAATAGCAAGTCCCTCATAAAAAATAGTAACAAAACCGGATTTTTTACCAAAAAATACCGCCAGTTTTTGCTAATGACTGGCACATCTCAGTCAAATTGTGTCAAACTAGCTCCCTTTTGACGGCCATCTTTGGCTCGTCTGAAACCCTGTTGTTGTGTTCGATTTATATGTGAGTGGGGCAAATGCAAGCATACCATGCATTTGCTATTGCTCGTTTTATAGCCTATATAAAGTCGCACGTAGATAAGATAAAGAGTTTGAATATGTTTCGTCCTTTAGCGTTATTTATCGGCTTACGATACACCCGAGCAGAGCGTAGTAATGGTTTCATCTCCTTCATATCGCTTATCTCGATGATTGGTTTGACTCTTGGGGTAGCCGTATTGATCACGGTGCTATCGGTCATGAATGGTTTTGACCGTGAACTAAAAACCCGTATTTTGGGTATGGTACCGCAAGCAACGGTGGTCTCAACGGAGATTATCGGCGACTGGAAGCAGTTGGCTGACAAGATTAAAGAAGACCCAGAAGTGGCAGCCGTGGCGCCCTTTATCCAGCTGCAAGGGATGTTGACCTCAAATGGTCAGGTCGCAGGTATTATGGTGACTGGTGTTGATCCTGAATATGAAAAAAACGTCTCCATCATCAATGAGCACATGATTGAAGGTAGTATTGACACTTTACGAAATGGCGACTTTAGTATTGTGTTGGGGGAGGAGATGGTGCAGTCGTTAGGGCTGCAGTTAGGGGATAAAGTGACTTTGGTGCTGCCAGAGGCTTCACCTTCACCCGCAGGTGTGATTCCGCGCTTTAAGCGTTTTACCTTGACAGGTATCTTTACCATTAGTCCAGAAGTAGACAGTCTCATGGCCTTTATTCCCATGGGTGATGCCGCAAAACTGCTACGTCTTCCAGATGGGGCGCAGGGCGTGCGCATGAAGCTCAATGATATCTTTACAGCGCCAATAGCCGCAGAAAAAGCCGCCGCGATAGCACCTCAGCAGTTGTATCCTAATGACTGGACGCAAACTCACGGCAATTTGTTTGGTGCAATTCAGATGGAAAAAGCCATGGTGGGGTTGCTGCTGTTCCTTATTATCTTAGTCGCTGCCTTTAATATCGTCTCCAGCCTTGTCATGCTCGTGACGGATAAAAAAGCAGACATTGCGATTTTAAAAACCTTTGGCGCATCTCCTCGTCTGATTACGCAAGTCTTTATGGTACAAGGCGTGGTCATCGGTGTGATCGGTACGATTGCTGGTACGATATTGGGTATTATATTTGCACTCACAGTCAGTGATATTTTGGGCTTTATTAACCAAGTCTTTGGTCTGAATCTGTTTGATGCTTATTTTGTGAACTACCTGCCATCGCAGTTGCGTTTGCTAGATGTGGTGTTAATTACTGGTGCATCGTTTGTACTGAGCTTTTTGGCAACCATCTATCCAGCAAGGCGTGCGGCTAAAATTCAGCCAGCGCAAACGCTACGTTATGAGTAGTCCAAACGCACCAATACCGACATAAATAAAATAAAGGAAGCATCATGTCTGCCATTTTAGAGGCAAAAAACATCAACAAGATATATGATGAGGGGGCGGTCAGTACGCAAGTATTGACTGGCCTTGATTTGACCGTTCATGCTGGCGAGCGCATTGCTATTGTTGGTACCAGCGGTTCAGGCAAAAGTACCTTGCTACACTTGCTTGGCGGCCTTGATACGCCAACCAGTGGAGAAGTCTGGTTACACGGTCAGTTGTTAAATAGTATGAATGAGACTGAACGTGGGGCAATGCGTAATAAGCATTTGGGATTTATCTATCAGTTCCATCATCTATTGGCTGAATTTACCGCTGTTGAAAACGTTGCTATGCCTTTACTGATGCGTCCAAAAGTGTCGATCACTGAAGCGCGTCAACAAGCAATTGCTATTTTAGAAAGTGTGGGTCTTGAGCACCGTTTGGCGCATCGCCCAGGTGAGTTATCAGGTGGTGAACGTCAGCGTGTGGCCATTGCCCGTGCGCTTGTCACTAAGCCGTCGCTTATCTTAGCCGATGAGCCGACAGGTAATTTGGACTATGACAATGCACAAAGCGTTTTCGGACTGCTGTCAGAATTACAAAATACCATGCAAACAGCATTACTTATGGTGACCCACGATCGCAATTTGGCGGCGCTAGCAGATCGTCAGCTACTGCTACGTAATGGTCATTGGGAGCAGTATTAGACGGGTTACAAGCAAGGCTAGATAGTTGAGTAAGGTCTGTTTACCATTGTCCTATCAACAAACGCATAGCAGAAGTTACAATTAAGAAGTTATAAACAAGGAAAGAGGTTATAAACAAGGTTGGCAGTGAGCGGCCATGTTCACTTATAGGAAGATATATAATGACTGAAGATGACAACCCAATCGATGCCTTTGGCAGTGCCGAAGAAGGCGTAGAACCATTAAAACCTTATATGGATCCGACGTTGTTCGATACGATTGATAAACAAGCACAAATAGATTTACTCACCCCTGTTTTTGATGCCATCACTTTGGCGGGTGTTGATTATGATTTAAAGGCTCAAGATAGTGCGACAGGCAAGCGCTACACGCTTCTAAAAGATGAGGAGGTGATTGATGTTTTTGTGATGGACATGAATCTTACCGACAATATTCTTGACGCTATAGAGCAGAACAAAGAAGACTGATTTGCCCACAGAAATATGGTGGCGTTAAGGTAAAAACCCTAAGTTTTTGGTGTTTTATCAGAAGATTGCTGCTGACGCTTTTGCCAGCTGACGACGGTTCTATAACGCCAAACGGCTTTAAACGCCAGTCCACAAATGAGGCTGGTGACAATCGCTAAGATGGTTAGCCCTATACAAAATGCCGTAATCGATACGGTGCCGCGATAGGTGATAAATGGATTGGCACCGTCTGATAGTGCCCATAAGCTAAAATCAGCAATCATTCGACCAATGAGTCGTAGGCTAATCATCGGTACGTCGATGATTTTGGCGCCGACATAGTAGCCTGCATAAAAGATAGGCAAACTGGTGAGTGGATTGGTGATCCAAGTGAGACCAAGCGCCATAGGGACATTGGCACGGAAAACCAATGAGCCGATTAGCGCCAGTAACATTTGTCCTGGCAAGGGGAAAAAGGCACTAAGCACACCAATGTAAACCGCTTTATTTAGGCTATGACGATTGAATTGCCACAACCGAGGGTCAGCCAAATGCGGTGCGAACAGTTTTAAGGTGCGACTTTCTAGGATTTTCTCTGGTGTAGGAAGCAGGTCCTTCAGACGTTTTTGGGGCACAGGATCGCCTTTAATCGTTAACGACAGTCCGCTCAATCGCATTGATGGACTGCTATAAAGTGATATTATTAATAAACATATGGGTAAGGGTATATAGGATGATGATGCCAGATTATCGTCAGCGCAATATGTCTAATCAGTATAGGGTAATATAAATATAAATGCTATTGCATCACGTATCAGTTGTTATGGCGGATTTAACCACCCGTTTATGTTTAGGTATTTTTTTTCGATTATACATAACCGCTCATACGAGTATAGTACTGTCATTAGCTGGCTTATAGTATTCATATCATCAAGCAAGGAGCGCTGGTGTACTGGTTGATGGGTAGTTTGATTGTTGTCGCTATGATGGGTGTTTTGGCGGTCGCGGATAGTGTAGCGATGCCGCTTGGTTCACTGCTCGTGGATAATGCTATTGCGCCCGCCTTACCTTTATTACTTATTACTCTTGCCATCACTCTGATGGTGCTTGCTCAATTTAATATCCCTGCCGTCAATAGCAGTAGCATTTCTCAAAAATCGCCTAGCTATTTACCTTGTCATCCCAACCGTGCCTGCCGTATCCTCAATCATACTTTAGTCGTTGCATTAGCCATGGCGCTCGTTATTGGCAGTGCCTTGCAAGCGATGATTAGTCATCAGCAAGCAGAAATGACAGAAGTTACTAAGCCAATGCGTGTGCAGGCACTAGTGACTATCGAGGGGATAAGTGACAGTGTCTATGATGCTGCTACGGATAGTAGTTATAGACAAGTTGCTACCATCAGCCACGTGTCACCTTTAGTGTCTGAGTTAACCACTCAAGATTTAGATACCCTTACAGTGAGTGAGTTAGATAAAGATGAGGGTGGTGACAGCAAACACCGCGTACTACTCAACGCCTATCCAAAAAAGTCGTCGAATAACAGCCAGCTTGCACGCTTAAACCACTTGCAACCAGGCGATCAGTTGTTTATGAGCTTAACCCTTGCGCCTTTGGCTACTTCTGAGCAAGCGACAAACAATCCGTCTGGGTTTGATAGCTATCGCTGGCTACGAGGTCGTCATATTGATGGGGTAGCGAATGTCTTGGCCACCAGCTCACCGATTGTGAGCGCCAGTTCATCAGTATTAGCGCCTGCTTCTCACTCGTACCTACAGAGTTTTCGCACCCATATTGACCAAGGACGTTGGCAGTTACGGCAGTACTTTTATCAAGATTGGGCAGAGCAGACCACAGAAGCGCAGCAAGCAAAGGCGGTCACATTAAGCTTGCTCACAGGCGATCGCAGTTTAATCAATCGTGATACCAAAGACTTGTATCAGCTGGCGGGCATCTCGCATTTGCTTGCTATCTCAGGGACGCACATTTTGTTTTTAGCGATCATGTTGGCTGGTGCCGTTATCCTGATCTTCAATCGACTGTGTCCTCTGGTTTATCGTTACGTCCCGCGTTGGCAAGTACGTTGGTGGGTGATGATTGGGGCGGCTTTTATCTATGCGCTATTCACTGGTTTTGATGTGCCAGCAGCACGTACTGCATGGATGCTATTGGCGATAGGGGTGGTGCGTTTAACATTGTTGCCTATTAGTACTATGCGTGTTTTGTTGGCGCTAGCAGTACTGATGGCATGGCAAGATCCATATGTACTTTGGCAGGCAGGTTATTGGTTGTCTTTTATTGCCGTGGCCTTGTTACTCAAATATGACGACACGTCATACAAGTATGCGCAATCTACTGTCGCGTCCCATAGGACCAAGGCAGGAAATGCGCTTGTTAAGCGTGTTTGGGCTCTCTCTAAGCGCATGTTTACATTGCAATTTTGGTTATTTATTACTTTATTACCCATCACCTTGCTATTGTTTGGCAAAGCATCGCTGTGGGGACTGCTCATAAATTTATTTGCAATTGGTCTGTTTGGCTGGGTGATTGTTCCGCTGAATCTACTGGCCGGACTGTGTTACCTTTTATCCCCCGTTATAGCTAATAGCATTTGGGCGCTCGTTATTGCCATCATGGCTGGTTTGCATGAATGGATAACATGGCTAACTTCAATGCCCGTGTTGGCAAAAGCGTGGCTGTACACACCAATAAACATGGCCATACTGCTTATGGTATTACTAAGCATATTGCCTTGGTTGCTACCACGAGGGTTGGTTAGTCGTTGGCTGGCATTGCCTCCTCTAACCTTGTTAATGATGACGGTCTATGCCAATCAGCAGTCACTGATGACGATACCGACGTTATACATTTTGCCAACGGGTGATCGCTATGTGAGTGCCGTGTTGTTGCAGTATCCTATTGTCAATGATGAGGCTGGTAAGAATAATAATAGTCAGTCACTAGCGACAGACCAAACGAAGAAGAACGTTAGCTGGCTGTTTTTAGCCGATCATCGGCCTACAACCACACGAACGGTGACAAGTCATTTGACGGCAGACAAGCTCTCTATGAGCTTAGAGCAGCAGCTAGGCAGCTTATCAGTCAACAAACTAGAAGGCATCGTCGTGCAGAGTGCTAGGGTTGGTTTGACTGCCACGCTGACTACTGACCATAAGCGCACGGTCTCGAATGCTGCGCCCTCTGAGCTACTACCAATGACAGTGGCTCAGTTAAATCAGCGACTACCTGTCAGTCAATACTGGCAAGCAGGACGCTCTGATCGTTGGCCTAAGATGCAGCAAGCCTATCAAACAGGCAATCACTCTAAGAGCTTATCCACATCGGCTATCAGCGCTCAACGTTGCGAACAAGGAAAATTATGGCAATTGGCGACTGGGGGTTTGTCCATAGAGGCGATGACGGGCTGGAGCAAGATAGGTGATGCCAACGTTTGGGACTGTACCGTGGCTATCGATACTCATTTACCCATGCGAGTGTTAATATATAATGCTGCCGATCCAATGAGATCGCTATCTGCCACTGCTCAAACACTCACACCAAGTGTCCAATCATCGCCTCACCATACTCAGGCGTCTTCATCACGCGTTGTTTTAAATGCAGACACGCATCAGCGCGTTTGGCAAATGTGGTCATTACTGTGTGTCGCTGAGAAAACGGATAAAGAGACAAGGTTTGATGACGTCATTTGGCTGGGTCATAGTGCCTCTGATATAACGGCCGATGTGTTACGGCAGCAGCGCATAAATAAGATCATGACTTATGATGAGAAGGCCTTAGAAGTAGCCTTAGCGTTAAATACTACCGTAAGTTCGAAATAAAATCGATTCGTTAGTAGTTAGTAGTTAGTAGCCACGCGCGACTGGTATAAATTTTCCTTACTTACTGTTATCACAGAGGCCACAAAAAATTCATTCCAGTCGCGCTGTATCGGTTTTAAAGTGAGCCGCTTACATTCATTAACCATGCTAGTGATACAGGCCATTAAAAAAATGGCTTATATGATCAGCGTTACAATATGGTGATATTTCACAGTTATACTATTGAACCAGAATTGAAATACCACCATACTTAGCAGCTTGTGAATACAGATGACAAATACAGTGAGGGGACATGATCTTCTTACTTTATCTATTTTTTATGTCATTTTTATCGTTTCAGATTGTTTCTGACTTAGGAAGTTATATGCCCAACTGGCCACCAGACCCCAACAAACGTCCTGACAATTCGACAAATCAGCCCACACCGATTCAGCAGCCAAACCAGCCGAGTGGACAAGAATGGCGACTGCTGGAAACTACTTTATTGGCTAGTGTGGTTGAGCAGCGTCGTGCCCGTCGTTGGAGTATCTTTTTTAAACTACTCACCTTTGGCTACCTATTGCTGATATTTTTGCTGCTTGGTCGTAGTTGTACCAGCCAAGCGCCTACAGGGTTAGATGGTGTCGATACGAGCCAGCCGCATTTAGCGGTGGTTGAGCTGCAAGGTGTGATTAGTAGCGGTGATGTGGCCAATGCTTATGATGTCAATGAGGCTTTAACTCGCGCCTTTGAAAATAATAACTCAAAAGCGGTGGCATTAGAGATCAACTCGCCTGGTGGGTCACCAGTACAGTCTGATGAAATTTGGCAGAATATGATGGACTTGCGCCAAGAATATCCTGACAAAAAACTTTATGCGGTGATTGGTGATATTGGTGCATCAGGCGCTTATTACATTGCGTCTGCCGCAGACGAAATTTATGTCAATCCCTCAAGCTTGGTTGGTTCTATTGGCGTGATTATGCCAAGCTATAACATTAAAGGTTTAATGGATAAGGTAGGTGTAGAAGATCGTACGATCACGGCTGGTGAATACAAAGATATCTTAAGCTTATCGCGTCCATTGACTGATTATGAAGAAAATCATGTCGAAAAAGTCTTGGCCAATACGCATCAGCACTTTATCAACGCGGTCAAAGAAGGTCGCGGTGACCGCCTAAAAAATCCTGAACAAAACGAGCTGTTTTCAGGGTTATTTTGGACAGGTGAGCAATCTATTGAGCTTGGCTTAGCAGACAAAAAAGGTAGCATCGCAACCTTAGAAAAACAGTTAGAGCTTGATAATGTAGTCAACTATAGCCCAACAGATCCGTTCCAGATGTTTATGGATCGTTTTGCTGTTCAGTTGGGCGCAGGCATTGGTTCTAGTGTCAGCCTTGATAAGATCTTACCGCAAGAAGAAGGTAATGCGCAGATGCGTTAAGCATTTTATGTTTTAGATTTAGAGTGTATGATTGTTGAGGCTGAGCGTAGGATTATGCTCAGCCTTAATTGTATGTAAGCGTTAAGCACCATAAAAAATATCTACAATGAGAGCCGTCATGAGTGATGAAATCAGTTTGCAGACCTTTGCTGCGCTACCTGTCTCTAAATTAACAAAAAAGCCCGTTCTACATTTTGCCCACGCCAATGGGATGCCAAGTGCGGTCTATCAGCCTTTTTTTGAAAATCTGGCGAAATTTTTTACGATTGAGTATATTGCGATGTTGGGTGCCACGCCCGACTACCCAGTCGATGACCACTGGCGCAGTCTCACGCAGCAGATTGTCGATAGTGTACAACATACCTGTGAAAAGCATGGTGTCACACAAGTCGTCGCGGTCGGTCATTCGCTTGGTGCCATGTGTACGTTGCAAGCCTTGTACCGTGCGCCTGACTATTTTGCCCAAGCGGTATTGATGGATCCCCCTTGGATTTATGGCAAAGTCAGCTTGCTGTGGCATTTGGCAAAGACCGTAGATAGATTGCCATTCATGAATCATCGTTTGATGGATAAATTATCGCCAGCTGGCGTGTCCAAACACCGCCGTGACGTGTGGGATAGCCGCGCAGAAGCCTACGAAAAAATGCGACACAAAGGGTTTTTTAAAAATTTTGACGAGCGTAGTTTTCAAGGATACATCGATCATGGCTTACATGAACGTGCAGACGGTAAGGTGACATTGGCCATTCCTAAGGACAGTGAAGTGGCCGTGTTTCGTACCAATCCCTCTTGGTATTGGCTTGCACCAAATCGTGGGCCTAAGCCGCCTGTCACCTTGATTATCGGTGAAGACAGCATATTTTTAAAACGACAATTTCCGCAGCAAGTCAAATCAAGATTAGGCATTCCTTATCAGACTCACGCTGGTGGCCATATGTTCCCACTTGAATATCCAGACTCTGTCGCGCAGCAGGTGTCGACTGTGATTAAGCAGCAGTTACCGAGCTAGTCGCTAATGATTTATTATCGACGTTTATGATAGAGATGGGCTGATAGAGCACTTTTTGAGTTACGATACTATGCTAAAAGACGTTACCGCTTCACACAATTTGACGACGGCAGCTAATAAACCACCGCCACTATTTTCACGGTTGGGGGCGTTTTTGCTGACGATAGGAATGGTGCTTGCGTTTTTTATCAGTCAGCTACTAGGGGTGTACATCGCTGGCACGTTAGTTTTACCGGCTCATAAAGCTTCAACCGCCAGCGATATATTCTTTTTTGGTAGTAATGATGGGACAGTGGTGAGTCTCTCCATCATGATTGGCTGTGTGCTCTTAGTAGCGATTAGCGTTTTAGTGATTCGTTTAAGAGGGGGGCGTGTTCGTCAGTATCTGGCGTTAAAGCCTTTTTCCTTTGCAGTAGGCATGGGCATGTTTGGGCTGCTGTTACTATTTATGATTATCAGTCAGGCGTTGACGTACTGGTTTGATGAGACACCACTGGTATTCGTCGATCCTTTATATCAGTCTGTCAGTTCAGTATGGTTGCTGGTGGTGGCAATGGTGATCGTGGCACCGCTATATGAGGAGTTGATCTTTCGCGGTGTACTATGGTCGGCGATTTCTGAGCAGTATACGCCACAAGCTGCTTCAGAGCATCGCGGAGCGATAGTCGCGAGTCTTGTGACCAGTTTGATATTTGCGGTGATTCATGTGCAGTATGGCATCTATGAGGTCAGCACCATCGTGGTGTTGGCGTTGATATTTTGCTATGCGCGTGTCAAGTCGGGTTCGTTATTGTTGCCGATGTTATTGCACGTCATTAATAATGGGGCGGCGATGTGGCAGTATCTTGCGCAAGCGGCGTAAATACCCTAACGGTTATCACTATGGCCGTTAGGGTCTTCCGATAAAGTTGGCTATGCGTCAGGGTTTAATAGTAAAACCTCGTCTGCTGCGCGTTTGACATCATCGAGGGTTAGCTGAGGTTTGCCACTCAGTGCCTGTCGCCACTTGCGTGCCCCCATCAGACCTTGAAACAAGCCTAAATAGTGGCGAGTCATCGTTGGCAGCGCTTCCCCTTTTTCAATTTGCTCTTGTAGATAAGGATATAGCTGCTCTAAAATTTCTGAACGCTTAGGGGCTGGCTTGCCCCATAAGCTATTGGCTTCTGCCAGTAAATAAGGGTTGTGATAAAACGCCCGTCCAATCATCACGCCGTCGATATGCTGCAAGTGGGTTTCAATATCAGCGACGGTATCGATACCACCGTTAATTTCGATATCCAGTTCTGGAAAGTCTTGTTTTAGACGATAGACATCATCGTAGCGCAGCGGCGGTATCTCACGGTTCTGCTTGGGGCTAAGCCCTTGTAGCCAAGCAGTACGCGCATGAACGATAAAACGTGTACAGCCAGCAGCAGCCACCGTCTGGACAAAATCTACCATAAACTCATAACTGTCAAAATCATCAATACCAATACGATGCTTCACTGTCACAGGAATGTCGACCGCGGCTTGCATGTGTGTGACTAAGCCTGCAACGATTTTAGGCTCTGCCATTAAGCAAGCCCCAATCTTATTGTGCTGCACGCGATCAGAGGGGCAGCCAACGTTGATATTGACTTCATCATAGCCGTACTGCTGAGCAAATTCGGCGCACTGTGTCATCTCGCTGATATCTGCGCCACCAAGTTGTAGCACGAGCGGATGCTCGAGCGTATCAAAGCGCAAATGCCGTGCTCGATTACCATGTATCAAGGCACCCGTACTGATCATCTCGGTGTATAAATAGACATGCGGATTAAACAGCCGCGCAAAGTAACGGTAATCTGTTGTCGTCCAATCAATCATGGGGGCGACAGAAAGTCTCTTGTTGGTCATATCAACCATGGTTCTTTGCCTTAATATTTAAATGTTTGAACATTGACACGAAGGTTTTTATCGTAAATAGAGGAATAAGGCGTAACGGATGATAGACCGCATCACACCTTAAGTTTAATCGACACGCTCACTAGATAACATGATTGAGCTTTTTGAATTCAGGCAAGTTATAAAAATATATGCCCATGATGATGCCAATGAAGCCGATAAAAGCGATATAGAGCGCTGGTGAAAAGCTCACATACAAAGTGGCATAGCCAAGCCCAAAAGGCACCAATACACCCACAATACCGTAGGCCACATTATAACAAAAAGTCATCCCTGTTAGCCGTACATTGGTTGGAAATAACTGTACTAGGATAGCGGGTATCATACCAACGATACCGGCACAAAAACCCAAAAGCGCATACATGATTAAAATATAATCACCGCTTCCCTGCAGATGGTAAAAGAACACAAACATCTGAGCGATTAATAAAATGGAACCAATCGTCAAAATTTTACCAAAGTTTTGATGGTTGGATATTATTCCATAAAACACACACCCAAAAATCATAAACACAATACCCAAACTGTGAGAAAAATCAAATAAATCGTTGTCTAGTGTAAAGCGTAATTCAATTAAATCAGGGAGCAAAAGCACAATGACCGTGGTGATACTAGACACAATTACAGTGAGAAGCATACCAATAAATATGGCGTGTTTGCAGTGCTTAAAGAGGAGTCTGAATGGCTTGGCAACGTAGTCATTCGGTTGGGATTTTTTCAATTCAATAAAAAACGGTGACTCATCTATCCAGCGCCATGCCAATAGCGGCAAAAGACTCAAGATAGCTGCGATAAAAAATGGCAAACGCCAACCGTAGTCCGCCAGCTGCTCAGTACTCATGGTATTCGTCAGCCAAAGAAAAAAAGCGTTGGAGAATAATACGCCGACATAAAAACTGGCCGTGACATAACTACAGGCCACTGACAAATACTGCCGAGGAACATGCTCTGCTACAAAAACCCAAGCGAGTGGGACAAAAAGCCCAAATGCGATACCTTGTATGAGCCGTAGGGTAATAAACAAGGCTGGTGCAATTAATCCCCATTGTGCATAAGTCGGCAAGCATGCCATCGCCAATAAGCTGCCTGCGGTCACTAACAGGCTGATTAATAGGACGGGCTTTCGGCCTTTAATATCACCATAACGACCAAAGATGATACCGCCAATAGGACGGGCTAAGTAACCAATCGCAAAAAGTCCAAGCCCTTGAATTTTTGTAATAGCGGGATTGACATTGACAGGAAAAAAAGCGGCCGCCACAATGTCTGAGAGATATAAATAAATCAAAAAATCAAAAAATGCGACTGCGCTGCTGAAGCACATAAATAGGACTGTATTTCTGTCTTTAGAAGACATTAGTGCATATTGAGAACGAGAAGGCATAATAGGTCGCGCATCCACATGTAAAAGTGCTCGTTAAGACAGTTATCTAGGTAACTGGCTATAATAAAAAACGACAAATCAGTACAGACAGTGATTTGCCGAAAAAATAAAGGGGTTTGAACTATAAAGTGTTTGAAAAACAAATAATTGACTTAAGGGCGCTCAAGCCAAAAGTGTCCCACTCAAGCGCTCTGACGCGAGTTAAATATGAATGATAAGTTTTCTTCGGTTTCTCAGGTGCGACAGCTATAGTAGCCAATCGATCGGTAACCATGACATGATAGTGAGCCAAATATGGTCACCCACATCGACGCGCGGCTCTGAATCGTAAACCACTTTTTGATCGTCTTCCATGGTATGCCACTGCAGTTTGCCGTTATCTAATAATTTCACTTCATAAGCTTGGTTCAATAAGTCATCACTAAGCGCGCCATGTAACTGTTTTGCAAGCTGATCATCATTGATAATCACGCCCATCTCAGTATTGATGTTGGCAGAGCGGGGATCGACATTATAAGAGCCAATGAATACTTGATAGTCATCAACGGCAAAGGTTTTTGCATGTAAGCTGGTTGAGGATTGACTGCGGGCTTTCCATAATTTGTTTTCACGTTTTTCTTCAGACGCTGTCGATTTTAGCTCATAGATTTTGACGCCAGCGCGTAGCAGACTAGGACGCCATTGGCTGTAGCCAGAATGAACGGCTGTCACATCAGTGGCATCAAATGAGTTGGTCAAAATCTTAATGTCAATACCAGCCTCAGCCAGCTGTACCAATGTATTGACGCCATCTTTAGTCGGTACAAAGTAAGAGGAGATGATGGTTAGTTGCTTGGTTGGGCTGCCTAACAAGGTACGCAGCTGATGCACCAAGTTGGTCTCAGACGGGACTGTTTTGGTAAGCTTGCCCACGTCATCACTCAAAAATTGCATGTCTGTCCAGCGAAACGGCACCCGTTTATTGATTAAATCACTGTCTATCGTGGATTCTTCAATAGCGGCTTTATACACAGTCAAATCGCTATTGGTGTTGTTTGCTTTTTCTGGACCGAGCTTGTCTAAAGCCGCCAAGAAGTCAGAGGTTTCGCTACTGTCCGGTGTGACTAAGGTTTCGATATCAAATGACAAAGGAGATGACCAGTAACTGGCAAAGCTGTTATCAATATCTGCGACTACTTTACCGATGAGTAAAACATCCAAGTCTGCAAATTGGCTATTTTGATCGTTACTGAGATATTCGTTGCCAATGTTACGTCCACCAATAATGGTGATTTGCTTATCAAAGGTCATACTTTTATTGTGCATACGGCGATTGATACGCGGCAAACCTGTGACATAATTTAAGGTTTGAAATTTGCGGTGCATCAAAGGATTAATGATACGCACTGCAATGTTAGGGTGACTAGAAAAGCGTAACAGATGCTGATCAAGTTTGGCGTTATTATTAAAATCGTCTAATAATAACCGTACAATCACGCCGCGCTCTGCTGCTTTCCATAAGTCTTTTAAGAGTAGCTGACCGGCTTGGTCATCATGCCAAATGTAGTACTGAGCGTCGATATTGCGTGTGGCCATGTCTGTTAAGATACTGCGGGAGGCAAAAGCGTTGGCACCCGTCACGATTGGGTGATAGCCTGACAGATCCGGATGAATGTCGTTTTGCTCGCTAATAGCGCCCACCAGGTCGACACTGTTGCTAGTGGCGGCTGTGTCATTTTGTTCTATTTTTTGGTTGCTCTCTGGTTGATATAAGGCATTAATTCGTGCTGATAACGCTTGGCTCTCAGGCAAATGTGGCTGCTTAGGTAAACTCTGACAGGCACTAAGACTCAAGGTCAGTCCGAGTGTTAGACTCAATGATAAGTTGCTTGGTTCCATACTGAGCATCGACATAAATGAGTTACCTTAGTGAGCCTTAATACAATAAATAAGTGGCTAAAAAATGAGCTTGCGCTTGCGGTCGGTTTTTATAGATGATAGCACTGATTATGAGGCGTATAATAATTTCGTCCAAGTCAAAATCTAAATCGCCGCTAAGCTTAGCAGCTGTAAACCGCTCTGCCTATTATAAATACGTTATTTTTATTGTATTGAGCGCCGAATTCAAAACCGTGCAGTCAGGGTTTTCTCTTGGCTGCCATTCCGCGTTAATAATCCGCATTAATAAATAGAGAAACGGGTATGCAAAAACAACGTTTAGCACTCACCTGAAACCAGCTGTTTGGAATAAGTTGGCATGATATGATAACGCTGTGCCCTAGAGCGTGTCCTCAATTCATTCGATAGTCAAAAAATACGCAGTCATTTTATAACAACTCAAGCAACGGAACCTTTATGAGTCAGTCGCAAACCCAAGATGAGAACAATTTAAACCAAAAAAACTCAATGGATAAGTTAGATCCAAACTGGCGCAACGATGCCTTAGATTTAGGGCTTGATTATGGGATGCAGACCATCGCAGTGCGGGCGGGTCAACACCGTACGGATGAAGGGGAGCACTCAGAGCCTATTTTTACCACCAGCTCTTATGTTTATCACTCAGCGGCTGATGCAGCGGCGCACTTTAATGGTACCAAAACCGGCAATGTCTACTCGCGTCATACCAATCCAAGTGTGCGTACCTTTGAGCGTCGATTGGCGGCATTAGAGAATGGCGAACGTGCCGTTGCGACCGCCTCTGGTATGGGCGCTATTCTCACGATGTGCTTGGCGTATCTAAAAGCGGGCGATCATCTACTGGCGGCCAATCAGTTATTTGGTTCCTCCATCGGCCTATTCAATAACTATATGGCGAAGTTTGGTGTTGAAGTCAGCTACGTTGATTGCTTCGACAATGACGCGTGGGCAAAAGCGGTACAGCCAAATACTAAGGTGATTTATTGTGAAAGCCCAAGTAATCCATTGGCCCAAATTTGCGATATCGGTTATTTAAGTCAGTTGTGTAAAGCCAATGACCTCTTATTGGTGGTGGATAATTGTTTTGCCACTCCGGCACTGCAACGCCCGTTAGATTTGGGTGCTGATGTTGTCATTCATTCTGCCACTAAATATCTAGATGGACAGGGTCGAGTATTGGGCGGAGCATTGGTTGGTAGTGATGCGCTGATGCAAGAAGCGTTTACTGTCGTCCGCTCAGGTGGTATCAGCATGAGTCCATTTAATGCTTGGGTGTTTACCAAAGGGCTTGAGACGCTGAAATTACGTATGCAAGCGCATTGTCATAATGCCAACCAAGTGGCCCAATTCTTGGTCAATCATCCTAATGTGAGTAAAGTGCATTTCTCAGGATTGAGCGATCATCCTGCGCATGAGCTGGCAACGCGCCAACATCATATGCAAGACGGCTATGGTGCTATCATGGGGTTTGAAGTGATGCCATCTAACAGTAGTGACTCAAATAGCCGCGATCCAAAAGCCGCTGCTTGGCACGTGATTGACTCAACCCAAATGGTCTCTATTACCAATAATTTGGGCGATGCCAAAACCACGATTACCCATCCTGCGACCACCACTCACTTTCGCTTGACCGCTGAAGCCCGAGCCGAAGCAGGGGTCAAAGATGGTTTGATTCGTCTATCGGTCGGTCTTGAAGATGTGGAAGATATTATCAAAGATTTGGCGCGTGGTTTAGACAGTTTGTAAAGATAACGGTATAATCGTCAATAACGCATTCACGTTACGTTATCAATCATTACTTATTACTATAAAAGACAAAGAGGCAACTATGAATATTCAAGCACTGATGCAACAAGCTCAAACGATGCAAAAGAAAGTCGAAACAAACGTTGAAAATGCCAAAAAAGAGCTGGCTAACAAAGAAGTACAAGCCGAGGCAGGCAGTGGTTTGGTAAAAGTAACCATGACGGGTCGTCATGTGGTTAAACGTTTGACCATCGATCCAAGCTTGCTAGAAGATGAGCCTGATATGATCGAAGATCTTATTGCCGCTGCTATCAATGATGCGGTTCGCCAAGCGGATGAGCTATACGAAGAAACCATGGCGGGTGCTACCTCAGGTATGGGTCTACCACCAGGTATGCAAGGTATGTTCTAATATCCGTCCCAAAACCAAGCTAACTTTGTCAGACTCGCTAAGCCTACTAAAAGTAGCGCTAGCACTCGTCTTCCTCGTTATCTTGAGTTTCTGGGATTGATATACGACTTGTTTTATATTTAGCTAACGGTATGTTATCTGTCTATATTCATGAAGGAAATGGGGTTGTTATCGACACGATACGACCCCATTTTTATCGCTATGGTTTATAAATAAAGGAAGTAACTTTGCTGACAGCCAAATTTGATCAGCTGGTCAAACAGCTGCGTGTTTTGCCAGGTGTGGGGCAAAAAAGTGCCCAACGTATGGCGCTACATTTGCTCACCAAAAAACGCCCGCAGGGGATGGCGCTCGCCCAAGCGCTTGATGACGCGATGCGTGAAATCGTCGAATGCCAGCGCTGTCATAGCTTTAGTGATGATGCTGTCTGCCCGTTGTGTCAAGACCCTAGGCGTGATGATGGACTGTTATGTGTGGTTGAAACAGCGGCAGATGTCATGGCGATTGAGCAGACCGCAGGATACCGTGGACGCTATTTTGTGTTAGGCGGACATTTATCACCGATTGATGGTATCAGCGCGGACGACTTAAATATTGATCAGCTGGTATGGCGAGTCAAGCAAGAGCCGGTTGGGGAGCTGATACTGGCAACAGGTACCACCGTTGAAGGACAGACCACAGCCCATTTCATCAGTGAGGCAGTCGGTCGCCATGTCGATAAAATCACCCGTTTAGCGCAAGGGGTGCCCATGGGCGGTGAGCTTGAATACCTTGATAGCATGACGCTCGGTCAGGCCATGCAAAATCGTTCTTTTTTATAGTACCGCTCCTTTTTATATAGTCCATTCTATTTAAAATTTATCCCATTAGAACGAGGATAGTAACGTATCGATTTTATTTTCAACCGACTATAGTGTGGTTATAACAGCAAAGTCTGATTTATTTGACGATGTTGTTATAATGGCTTTATTACTGTTTTTTATCCCATTCTATTAAGACGCTGTTTAGCGTTTTATTTTATTCTATTTATGCAGGTATCTGCCCGTGTCCAATAATGCTAACAACGCTTCAAACCCTCAAGCAAATACTCCTGATGTGTCTGACGAATTAAAGGCGTCAGAAAATACTAGGATGACGTCAGTAGACGTGCCTTTAGAGCCGGATATCGAGGCGTTGTTAGACATCGCTGATGAGGTCGAGGTTACTTGGGTGCGCGAGCAAAGCCAGTTGGCGGAAGTGATTGATGCGTTGGCCACTTGCGGGCGCGTGGCACTAGATACTGAGTTTATCAAGCGTGATACGTATTATCCGCGCTTGGCATTGGTCCAGCTAAACATTGGCGATCATATCTATTTACTAGATGCCCCGCAGTTGCAGTTGGCGGAGCTATGGCAAGCGCTCCGTGACGTTGATGTGGCCATTTGGCACGCTTGTGGTGAGGATTTGGGTATTTTCTACTTGTTGTCTGGCTGTCCGCCATTGACCAATATTTTTGATACGCAAATTGCGTTGTCTTATTTGACCGGTCAATTACAAATGGGTTATCAGCAAGCGCTTGATGATCAGTTGGACATGCATATTGACAAAGAGCAAAGCCAATCAGATTGGCTACAGCGCCCACTATCAGATGAGCAAGAACAATATGCGATTGATGATGTACGTTATTTGCCAGCGCTGTATTTAAGTCTTGAGTACGAGCTAAAAAAGCAGGGTTTATACAATTATGTATGGGCAGACTGTCAGCTTTATGCCAGCGATTTGTATGCCGCTCAGCACGTTGAAGATGAGGCAATGTATTTAACGATGGCAGATTATCGCTATACCTCGCAGCAGATGGCGATACTAAAAGCGGTCGCTACTTGGCGAGAAGAGCTGGCACGGGCGACCAATCAGCCGCGTACTTTCGTCATCAAAAAACAAGCCGTGCGTGAGATGGTCACTGAAAAACCAAATAGCATGCGCGAGCTGGCGCATAAAACGACGATGCACCGTAGTATGTTGCGACTGTACGGTGAAGAGTTGCTTAAGGTGATAAGAGACGCAAAAAATCTGCCACCTGCTGAGCATCCAGATTGTCTATTGCCGCCTTATCGCTCAAAAAACAAAGTGCTGTCTAAAGCTGTGCAGCAAGCAATTGATGATCATGCGCGTAGCATAGGCGTACCAGCGAGTGTCCTCATGCGCAAAAAATGGCTGGGTCAACTGTATGAAGTGATTGCTTTTGATAAAGATCTAAGCGAGTTGCCGCAAGGGTTAAAGGGCTGGCGCAACGACTGGGTGATCCAAACCCTGATTCCAGTCATTGAAAAGCACAAAACTGAACTACAACAAGGCATGGGTATTAGGGTTTGACGGGTTTTTAGACACTTAGTTATTAAGCGTTTCACGTTTAAACTGCCCATGCTCTAAAAAGTATCTTGTTTGCTCAGCGACTTCTTTATCCACCAGCATGCCAGTGTGCGAAACTGGCATGACGATATGGTCAGACGCTGTCTCAATTTTAGTCTCTGCCACATAAACGGTGCCGTCATGGACAAGTTGTTCCTTCGGTAATGGCTTGCCTAATTTATGCAGTTTGCGGTTATGATAGTGCAAAAATAACTGTCCCAGACCGTAGGGCTGATTGCCCGCAATAACGCCAAGGGTTATGTGCTCTGGTAAGGGTGCTACGGTTCCATCTAGCGCGTCAATATATGAGCGTCCCATCATAGCAGGCGTTAAGCGCCAGATATAATCGGCACAAACACTCCCTATATGCGGTGTTCCGAGTGTGACGCAGCGGCCAATCTGCCACTTGGGATACTGAGTGACAAAGTCACGAACGATCAACCCTCCCAAACTGTGGCCGACTAGATCTACTGGCTGGTCAGGATGATGATGTTTTTCCAGCCATGCGTTTAGGTGAGCACTGTTGGTGTTGATACTATCGCGCAGGCTACGGTAGCCGTATTGATGGGTGTTAAATCCTGCCTTTTGCAAACGTTTGGCAAGAGGGCGCATAATCCAAGCCGTTTGATGCAGCCCATGTAATAGAATGACGCGGTTTTTTTGTTGCATGTTTGCTTCCAACAAAGTAAATAGTGGATATAAGTACACATGAATTTTATGCTATCGCTAAATACTATCATTTATAGTTAATACTATTGAACACGATGCGCAAAATAAAAACCTCCAAGTCAGCTGCTGACTTGGAGGTTTTTTTGATAAAGAAACTATTTATAGTTTACCGAAATTATCATTTACCGAAAACTTCGACTACATGTAGTTTTCGATACTTGGGCAAGAGCACATAAGGTTTTTGTCGCCATAAGCGTCATCAATGCGCGCCACACTTGGCCAGAACTTGTGCGCGCGAACGTACGGTAGCGGGAATGCAGCCGTATCACGACTGTATGGGTGCGTCCATTCGCCACTAGTAATCATAGCAGCGGTATGCGGTGCATTGACCAATGGGTTATCTTCTAGTGTCCAATTATCTTCACCTGCTTTGGCTTTCATGGCTTCCGCTTTGATAGATTTTAACGCACTGATAAAGCGGTCTAGCTCCTCGGCCGACTCAGACTCTGTCGGCTCAATCATCAAGGTGCCTGCTACTGGGAAACTCATCGTTGGTGAGTGGAAACCATAATCCATCAAACGCTTGGCGATATCGCTTTCAGTGACGCCAGTCTCTTCTTTTAACGGGCGAATATCGATGATACATTCGTGCGCCACGCGGCCGTTTTTACCGGTATATAGAACAGGGTAGTGGTCCTTAAGCTGGCTTGCCACATAGTTGGCATTTAGTAGTGCCAACTCAGTTGCCTTTAGTAAACCATCGCGGCCCATCATAGCAATGTACATCCATGAGATAGGCAGAATGCTGGCTGAGCCATAGGGTGCTGCTGATACGGCTGAGCAGTCTTTTTGTGCATTGTGCACAGGGCTTAAGGTATGGTTGGCCATAAATGGTGCCAAATGTGCCTTCATACCAATAGGGCCCATGCCTGGACCGCCGCCACCGTGCGGGATACAGAAGGTTTTATGCAGGTTCATGTGTAGGACGTCTGCGCCAACGTCAGCTGGCTGCATCATGCCTACCTGCGCATTCATGTTGGCGCCATCCATATACACCTGGCCACCATGTTTATGAATGAGGTCACAAATATGACGAATGCCTTCTTCAAATACACCATGCGTCGATGGGTAGGTAATCATTAAAGCACCCAAACGCTCACTGTGCTCTTCACATTTGGCGGTTAAGTCGTCGATATCAACGTTGCCGTTTTCATCGGTTTTAACCACAACCACTTGCATGCCCATCATCATGGCAGTAGCAGGGTTGGTGCCGTGGGCTGACATAGGAATCAAGCAAACATCACGATTGTTTTCACCAAGTGATTCGTGATAACGGCGGATAGCGAGCAGACCGGCGTACTCACCTGAGGCGCCAGAGTTTGGCTGCATCGACACATCGTCAAATCCGGTGATGGCTTTTAGCTGGTCTTGTAGGCTATCAATCATGGCAATGTAACCTGTGACTTGATCGCGCGGTGCAAAAGGATGCACGTTGGCAAACTCAGGCCAAGTGATTGGTAGCATCTCACTGGTCGCATTCAATTTCATGGTACAGCTGCCCAAAGAAATCATACTGCGGTTCATCGCCAAGTCTTTGTCTTCAAGCGATTTTAAGTAGCGCAGCATTTCATGCTCGGTATGATGCGTGTTAAAGACGGGATGCGACAAGATGGCGTCAGTACGTAAGTGAGCGCTATCAAGAGACACGCTGGCCGCTTCAGGTAGTTCATGGGCTTTACTAACGAACAATTGAGTTAAAACCTTGAAGTCTTGCTGATCACTGGTTTCACTAAAAGCAACAGACAATTTTTGCTCGCCAAGACGCCATAGGTTGTAGCCAACATTATCTGCATTTTCAAAAATTTGTGTGGCCAGCTTTTCAGAACCACAATCAACAACGACCGTGTCGAAGAACTGATCGTGTACCACGCTTAGATTGCTATCGTTTGCTTCTTTGATAACAGTGGCAAAGGCGGTAGCAAACGCATGAATACGTGTCGCAATACGCTTCACACCCTCTGGACCATGATAGACGGCATACATACCTGCTAAGTTGGCCAGTAGTACTTGAGAGGTACAGATGTTGGAGTTGGCTTTTTCGCGGCGGATATGCTGCTCACGGGTTTGTAATGCCATACGTAGCGCCGTATTGCCTTGCGCGTCTTTTGATACACCAATAATACGACCAGGGGCAGAGCGTTTGGCTTTGTCAGAGAATGCAAAGTAAGCGGCGTGTGGACCACCAAAGCCCATAGGTATACCAAAACGCTGTGTACTACCTAGCGCCACGTCTGCGCCCATGTCCGCTGGTGATTTTAACAGCACCAAGCTCATGATATCGCTTACGACACTAACGTAGGTTTTATTTTTCTTAACGGCGGCGATAACGTCAGTTAAATCTGTAACATCGCCTTCAACGCCGACATATTGGAATAACGCACCAAAGTAATCGCCAGATTTGGCGGTTTCAAAATCACCCACCACCACTTCCCAACCAAAGTATTTGGCACGAGTATTGATGACATCTAGCGTTTGTGGATAAACACGATCATCAACAAAAAACTGGTTTGATTTGCTTTTGCTCACACGCTTTGACATCGCCATGGCTTCTGCTGCGGCCGTGGCTTCGTCCAATAATGAGGCACCCGCCATCTCCAAACCCGTTAGATCAATACAAACTTGTTGGAAGTTAAGCAGTGCTTCTAGACGACCTTGCGCAATTTCAGCTTGATATGGGGTATAAGCGGTGTACCAGCCTGGGTTTTCAAGGACGTTACGCTGAATGACCGCAGGCATACGCACAGGCGAGTAACCTTGACCGATATAGCTTTTATTCACGGTGATATCGTCAGCCATCGTACGCAATTTGGCTAAGGCTGCATGCTCACTCATGGCCACTGGCAGGTCCAATTCTTTATGTAAACGTACGGGCTCAGGCACGGTATCGTTGATGAAGCTTGCCATATCTTTATAACCAACAGCGTCAAGCAAGTCAGCTTGTTTGCTGTCATTTGAGCCTAGGTGGCGATAGACAAATTCAGCTTCGTTGAATAGTCCTTGAAAGGTATCAAACGTGGGATTTTGAGAGATAGTCATGACAGTCCTTGGTTAAGGGAGTAATAAAAGGATTTACTAAAATAACGGTGTGATGCACTACACATAGTGCACAAACTGGTCCTGATCAAAACGAAATTGGGTATTGTAGACGCCATTGTCAGCACGCTCGCCGGCACCAATCATCATAACGATATGCTGATCGTCGTTTAAACCTAATAGACGTTTCATCGCTGGCTCATCAAAGCCGCCCATGGGACAGCTGTCGAACCCATGCGCTCGTAGTGCGAGCATCAGATTTTGGGCAGCAAGAGCGGTGTTATTGGTTGCCCAATTTTTGGTGTCTTCAAACGTATAGTAAGGCGATTTGATCGGCCCTTTGACCCGTCTGACCACTTGCGTCGCGCCCCATTTGGCTGCTGATATCACGTTGGCTGGACCACGTAAGAAGTCCATAGTAACGACTTTGGTGTAGTAGTCTTTGACCTTTTTGGGTACTGGCTTATCAGGATATTCACGTAAGATTTGCTGAGCGTGATCGTGCCAAATATCCGTACGAGCAATAACAGCGATTAAGCGCGCTGAGGTTTTCGCCGCGTTTTGATTCATGCAGTTTTTGACTGCCTGCTGACGACTTTCAGCACTATCAATCACATAAAACGCCCAAGGCTGTAGATTGCTAGAGTTGGGCGCTAGCATAGCCAGGCGCAGACAGTCGGCTAGGACATCATCCGGTATGGGCGTGTCCGTAAAACGACGTACTGAACGACGTGACTCTACCACCTCGCGAAACGCTTGTAGCTGCGGTGTGTCACTAGGCGTAGCAATACGGTCTTTATTGTCAGTGTTGGAGGTCATATGAGAATCCATGCTGGGGATTGAGTGATCAACTTGGGGCGTTATTGAGTACGTTTTTCAATCGCGCCTGACAAGTGACTAATACGAATAAACTGGCTAGTGGTTGTGAGCCAATAAGTTGGGCGATGACATTTGTTAGTAAACAGTACAGATACCGACTGGCGTCAGTATCTATAGTAATGAGATCTGTTATTTGGTTGATAAACAGCGGTATTGTAATGAAACACCGCCTTTAGGTTCGTAAGTTAAATTTGTAAGTTAAAGCTGCTATTACAGCTCGTTTTCGTACTCGTCAGCAGTCAGAAGGGCTTCGTAATCAGCGATGTTGTCAGGCTTCATTCTGAAAAACCAACCTTCGCCATATGGGTCAGAGTTAATGATTTCAGGATCATCTTCTAGCGCCTCGTTGATGGCAACCACTTCACCTGACAGCGGGGCATACACGTCAGAAGCTGCTTTTACCGATTCAACCACTGAGATTTCATCATCCACAGCGATGATGTCGCCCACGTCTGGTAATTCAACAAATACCACGTCACCCAATAAGTCCTGTGCATGGTCAGTGATACCCACCGTGATCGTACCGTCGTCTTCTAAGCGTAGCCATTCGTGGCTGGCGATATATTTTAATTCTGCTGGGATATTGCTCATGGTCTCTCTCCTAAACGATAGAGGTTAATTAACAAAAAATAGGGAACACTACAGCCAATCGAGGCTAATAATAGAATTTATAAAGCCTATGAGTCAAACTGCTGTTTGCCATTACGGACAAACGGTAGCTTAAGAACGCGCACATCAACGAACTTACCTTTACCGCGCAGATCAACTTGAACGCTGTCGTTATCTGACAAGCTGGCAGGTACACGGGCAATAGCAATTGAGTTTTTTAAGCTAGGGGAGAAGGTGCCACTGGTAATCACACCAGTTTGCTCGTTGTCAGTGCCTTGATTGATGGTCACCGTCATGCCTTCACGTAAGACGCCGCGCGTCGTTAGTAGTAAGCCGACTTGTTTCATGGCGGTATTGTCGTCTTTTGCTTGTTTGCGTTGGCTGACGAGAGCATCACGGCCAACAAAATCACGGTCATCTTTTAGCGCGAGTGTCCAGCCCATGTTGCATTCATAAGGGTTGATGGTCTCATCCATGTCATGACCGTAAAGGTTCATGCCTGCTTCCATACGCAAAGTATCGCGTGCGCCAAGGCCTGCAGGTTTGATGCCATTGGCTTTTAGTTGCTCAAAGAACGCTGGTGCATCATCGCCATGCATGATAACTTCGACACCATCTTCACCAGTATAACCAGTACGGGCAACGAACCAGTCTGTGCCTTCGATGTCTGTTAGATCAGCACCAACAAAAGGCTTAAGCGCGGCTAACGTATCGGCCCAGCTTGGTTTGGTCTGTGCTAACTTCTCAACCGCATTCGGTCCTTGAACGGCAATCATGGCAAGCTCTGGACGTTCAGTGATGGTAATATCGAAGTCTTTAGCGACTTTGTTAAACTGTGCCAAGTCTTTATCGCGAGTGGCAGCGTTAGAGACGATACGGTACTCGGTCTCATCTGCATTCATCAAATAGACGATTAAATCGTCAATGACACCGCCTTGCTCATTTAGCATCCCAGAGTAAAGCGCCTTACCAACCGTTTTTAACTTAGCAACATCATTGGCCAGTAGCTTTTGTAGCCACGCTTTGCTATCAGTGCCTTTGATATCGGTCACGACCATGTGTGAGACATCAAACATGCCGGCATCGGTACGAACGGCTTCATGCTCTTCAATTTGTGAGCCATAATGAATCGGCAGCTCCCAGCCAGAAAAATCCACCAGTTTGCCCTCACTGTCGACGTGAGACTGATACAAGGGGGTGCGTTGGGGTGTGGGATTTTGAGCGCTTTGAGAGATGGTATCTTGAGAGTTGGTAGCTTGAATATCAGTCATAACAAATCCTTATGTGTACATCAGTTGTACTCAGTAAAAGTACATGGGCTGATGCGCATTATCATAGTAGCGAGAAGCAACATTGCAGGGTGCAAATATTACCTCAAAGGGTGGCACAGAAAATAAAGATGAAGCCGTCAGCCAAACAGACGCTGAACGCCCGTTTAAGCAAAAGCCCTATCTGTCCTGTGACCTGAGATTTTCAATACGAACCATCATGTGTGGGTATTTATATGAACCCTAAAGTTGATGATAGCGTATTTTCTCCCCTTCGGTGGGTAAGACGTCGTCCGTTCTTACCGCTCTCCAGATTTGTTATGCCTTATGTTTGTGGGTCATGTGCGATTGATAGCACACTACTAAACCATAATGACATGTGTTTTTCAGTCCTTTTACCTGAGCGATTGGCAGGGTAGATGCGCCTTCGGTGGTCATGTAGCAATGATATACGTCGTATTACCGATGCGGTGGGATACGGTATATATGCTCACAAACTCTCTCCTGAAAAACGCTTTTATTATGAAAGGTTCAAGATGCTTTTACAAGCCATCAACGACATTAAAATAGATAATTTTGGCAAAAATGACTTTTTGTGAGAATAATGGGTCAAAGTACAGAAAGGACAAGTACTTTTATTTTTAGAGTGTGGCATAAGTTTTAAAGCAAAACACCATCGCAAAACCTAAAGCCCTTACTGATATTTGCCCAAATGTGCTAACCTATGACCATACATAGTTTCTGATAGGGTGCTTTTATGCATTGTGATATTTATAAATTTCCCAAACACGACGATATGTATGTCTATATTGCGCGTCCTGATTATCCCGACGACACCGACGAGATTAAGGATTGGCTGGGTGTTTTGCCAAAAGATTTCCGTGCAGGCTTAGGTCGTAGCAAGTTTGTCATGCATCTAGATTTGGCAACCACGCCAACGCTTGCTCGTGTCGATAAAGCCGAGGTACTAAAAAAGCTACAGTCTCAAGGATACTTTGTCCAAATGCCGCCGCAAGACGTCATGCGTCGTCAAGCAGAATTACGTGCCCGCGAAGCACAAGACAATATTTACGATTAATGCTCGTTTTTTGCGAGCTGATTATAAGTCCCTTCTTTCACAAGTAAGGGATCAAACGTCTACGAAACATTTAGTCACATGCATTTCACTAGAAGGTCGTGATAAACTAGCGGCCTATTAAGTGGGCATATTGATGGGGTGTTCGGTCTTATTTACAGATCTGTCAGAACGTCTCATACCGTATTTAGTACAGAAATGTGTCGCACCATTTTTAAACGCAGGTAATAAAACACGCATGGACTGGTTAAAAAGTATCTTACACAGCTTACCACTGGAAGCCATCAGTGACATTCTCGGCGAAATTGTTATTTGGTGGGGGCAGCTGGTAAAAGACGTGCCACCCGCCGACTTACCAATGTATGCGTATCTTGGTGGTGTCATTATCGTGCTGGTGTTGTGGTTGTTGGTCGCTCGTATGCTACCGCGTCCGCTCGGCGGTATGAGTTGGATGGTACTGTTTGCGGTATTGTTAGCGCCAGGTACTGCTATTGGTGACCCTAGTGTGATTGCCCCAGCCAGTATTGGGGTGGTTTATGCGATCATGATGAAAGACACGGCAGGCGCGATTACTCATATGTTACCTATATTAGTGGTGCTAGTGGTAGGCTTGTTTGTTGGTTTTATTTGGCAGCTTATTCGCGGTGCATTTGAGTCAAGTTTAGACAAAGCTCGCAGTCGTACGGCAGAAGATACGCAAGCAACGATGCAGCTGACTACGGGCAATTATTTGACAGAAAATGCGACTTTACCTGAACAAGTGGATGTCACGCAGCAAGCTAATAAGTCTTCTTTGGCGGCTAAGACCGAAACAGACGTCAGCTTAACCAAAGCCAAAGACAGCACCTTGGCTAAAAAACCTAATGTCGAAAAATCTGATAAGCTATAAAGTGAGACAGCGCCTTTAGCCACTTGCTCTTAAATAATAAAAAAAACTGTCTGATAGATAGAGTCTATTAAATAAATTTAATAAATAAAAAAGACACCAAGCGTGTCTTTTTTTGTGTGAGATCATTTACTAATAAGAGATGAAATGAGCAGTTGACAGCTTTCAGAAGTGGATCGCATGTCTGAATAACTGCGAACGCATGAGTATTTTGGCAATGGGCAAGGCTGTGCTAATCTAAATGTTTACGTATCCGCCGTTTATGACCTTTAAACGTTTTAAGGTATAACAATAACTGAGACTTGATTATGACTGATAACCCTAAAAAAAGCTTTACTGGTACCCAAAACTATATTGCCACTGACGACTTGCAGCTCGCGGTCAATGCGGCGATGACGCTACAAAAGCCCTTGCTGATTAAAGGGGAGCCAGGTACTGGCAAGACTTTACTGGCAGAAGAGGTGGCGGAGAGTTTAGGTATGCCGCTGATTACTTGGCATATTAAATCGACGACCAAAGCCGAGCAGGGGCTGTATGAGTATGATGCGGTATCGCGCTTGCGTGATTCGCAACTGGGGGATGACAAGGTTTATGAGATTGGAAACTATATCAAGCCCGGCAAACTGTGGGATGCGTTTACCAGTAAAGAGCGAAGTGTGCTATTGATTGATGAAATTGATAAAGCGGATATCGAGTTCCCAAATGATTTGCTACATGAACTTGATAAGATGTCTTTTTATGTTTACGAGACAGGCGAGACCATCACCGCTGAGCAGCGCCCCGTGGTTATTATCACCTCAAACAATGAAAAAGAGTTGCCAGATGCGTTCTTGCGTCGCTGTTTTTTTCACTATATTGACTTTCCTGAAGCAGAAACCATGCGCCAAATCATTGAGGTGCATTTCCCTAATATTCAAGAAAAGCTGGTCAATGATGCGCTGGATATCTTTTATAAGCTGCGCGGTGTTCAAGGACTCAAAAAGCCACCGTCAACTTCAGAATTGGTCGATTGGTTAACGTTGTTGCTGGCCGATGATATGGCCCAAGCAGAATTAGAAGAAAATCTGCGCGGTGAAAAATCTATTCCGCCGTTGTACGGCGCCCTGCTCAAAAACGAAGCCGATGTGAGCTTATTGCAGCGTTTTGCCAATATGATGCGTCGTTAAGCAGATATGAGCAGCGACATTAGGATAGAACCACTGCAAACGTCCAAATTGTAACCATATCAGCCAATAAGTGATGCGACTCTTATGTTTATCAAACTATTTTATACCCTGCGTACTTATGGCGTGCCCGTCAGTACGCGTGAACTGCTCGATCTAAATGCCGCGCTAGATCAAGGGCTGATGATGCAGCCGCATCCTGAAAACCCAGAGCTGTCGACCTTTGCTAGCCGAGAGGACATGTATCGTCTGATACGTCTGTGTATGGTCAAAGACGAGCGTCATTTTGATAAGTTTGATCGCGCGATGGCAGACTATTTTGAGGGCGTCGATAGTCTCGATATGGACGAGCTATTGGCGAAGCTGACCGATGTGCCAAAAGAGTGGCTAGATCTAAAACTAGATCCAAAAAACTTGACCGAAGAACAACGGCGACTGCTAAAAAAATACGGCTCACTTGAAGAATTGATGAAAGCGCTTGAGGAGCGCTTAAAAGAGCAAAAAGAGCGTCATCAAGGAGGCAGTAAGTGGGTCGGGACAGGCGGCACGTCACCGTTTGGTGCTTACGGCGATCATCCAGAAGGGGTACGCGTCGGTGGTGAGTCTCGTAAGCGCAGCGCTGCAAAAGTTTGGGAGCAGCGTAAATACCGTAATCTCGATGACGACCATCAGCTTGGCACGCGCCAAATTCAGATGGCACTGCGTAATCTGCGACAGTTTGCCCGTACAGGCAGCGCCGATGAGCTTGATATTCATGAGACCATCAAGCGCACTGCCAAAAAAGGGGTGCTGGATATCTCTATGCAGGCGGAACGTCGTAACCGCGTCAAAGTTTTGATGCTGTTTGATGTTGGTGGGAGTATGGATATCCATGTTGAGGCGCTTGAAAAGCTGTTTTCTGCCGCGAAAAATGAGTTTAAAACCCTAGAGTTTTTTTACTTTCATAATTGTCTGTATGACTATGTGTGGCAGGACAATAACCGTCGCCATAGCGCACCGATGCCCACTTATGAGCTGCTCAATAAGTATGGCCGAGAGTATCGCGTCATCTTCGTGGGTGACGCCTCCATGTCACCGTATGAGCTCATGACAGTAGGCGGTAGTGTTGAGTACATGAATAATGAAGCGGGTATCGTGTGGCTCAAGCGAGTACTGAATCATTTCGATAAAGTGGCGTGGCTCAATCCTGAAAACCCCGCCTATTGGCAATATACGCAAACCATTGTTGAGATAAAAAAGTTGTTTGAAAATAAAATGTATCCCATGACATTGCATGGCGTGGAAGAAATGACCAGCTATTTAGCGCGATAATTTTGATGTTTGGCCTACATAGTAGCGCTTATTAATACTGATGGATTATTTAATAAAGCAGCCGCTGAGAGATCTCAGCGGCTGTCTTTTTGTCTAAAGACGTCCAATTTATAGTCATTACCATTGGTGCGCTCAGTAAAATGTGTTAACATTCATTTTAAATGAATGTTATGGTAATATTTTGACTGGTGACGCTAAGAGACTTTTGCTTAAAAGAGTCTGCTCAAAACAATTTGCTAAAAAGAGTTTGATGCCAAGCGTCTGTAAAGTCTATCTAGTGACCGTTGCTTATTTAAACCCCTCATTTTCTGTTCTTTAACTCTCAATTTGTTCAATGACTAAGAGAAACAACATGGCCTCACCACAAACGTTAGAAATCGTAAAAGCTACTGTCCCCGTACTCGAGGAGCATGGAACGGCAATCACCACCGTGTTTTATAAAAACATGTTTGAAGCGCACCCCGAACTGTTGGACATATTCAATGAAACCAATCAAAAATTAGGCCGCCAACAGACCGCATTAGCGATGACGGTGCTAGCCGCAGCCAAGCATTTGGATAAATTGGCCACGCTATTGCCGCAGGTGACCCAAATCAGTCACAAGCATCGGGCTTTACAAATCTTGCCTGAGCACTATCCTATCGTTGGTAAGCATTTGATCGGGGCGATAAAAGAAGTACTGGGGTCGGCTGCGACTGATGACATTATTAACGCTTGGACCGAAGCTTACGATGAAATTGCCTCGGTATTTATTCAGATTGAGCATGGTATGTATGAAGAGGCGATGTGGCAGGGTTTTGCTCCCTTTACCATCACTGAAAAAAGGGCCGCGGCCACAGATATCGCCGCTTTCACCGTTGAGCCCGTCAATGATCGTTCAAAGAAGGCTCAAGACATCGATTTAAGCAAACTAAATTTGACAGCTGGTCAATACATCACCGTCAAAACAGACCCAAAAGACAGTGACCATATTGCCCTACGTCATTATTCTTTGTACTCGGCGAGTAGTGAAAAAGGCATCCAGTTTGCAGTAAGACGTGACAACCGTAATGAGCATCACGGCTTGGTGTCCAATTATCTGCATGACCATTTAGAGATTGGTGATACGGTTTTGCTGTCAGCGCCTGCAGGTGACTTTGCTCTGAATCAAAATCTGGTACAACAAAACGAGATCCCACTAGTGCTGATGAGCGCGGGTGTCGGTGTCACCCCTGTGTTGTCCATGCTAGAGGCCCAAGTGTCAGCCAATCCAAAACGCCCAATCATCTGGGTGTATGCTTGTCAGAATAAAGCGCATCACGCCTTTGCTGCTGAGGTAAATCAGTTATTGGAAATGGCTGCAACCGTAGAGACGCACCTGTTTTACTTTGACTCTGGGCAAATATTGGATGAGGCGTGGCTTGCTAAATTGCCTAAGCCTGCTGATATTTATGTCTGTGGTTCGATGCCGTTTATGGAGAGTATGATTGATGGGCTAATGGCATTAGATCATGGCGTTGATAGCGTCCATTATGAACCATTCGGTCCTAAAATGAGCTTAGGGGGCTAGTTTTAACCCTCGTTTTCAGAAATAGGTTTAAAAAAGTACTTAGCGTTAAAGTCATGCTAAGTGCTTTTTTAGAGGCAATGAATAGGGATTTGTTGTACACGCAGGGCGCTCTGGTGTAGAAGTTGGAAAATCTTCTAAAAGCGTTAAAATCAAACTACTTTGCCTTTTTTTCAACCAATCCAATCATCACACCCATCTCTTTTTTATCATGTTTGTCGATACTGGGCGCATATAACGCCGAAGCAATCCCGCCATCTAAAAATAAAGCATTCGGACAGTCCAACTCATTTTTGAATAAGGTGGCAAATTGATAAAATGTCACAGGTACCTCACTATTGGCAAATTTTATGCGGCCATCATGGCAAACGCCTACCGCGTTACGGATTTTGAGTGAGGTACTATCAGGATTGAACTGGGGATGGATCTCGTCATTGATGACCAGCATCGGACCAGACTGGGTGGCATACCAAGGCTTTGCGTCATCACTTTTTAGCCGGTCACCTAAAGCACGGCTTTCTGTAATTTGCACGTTGCCAGATTTATCCCACCAGAACACGCCATTGGGCAGTAGATGAAAATTTCCGCCGCCTTCTTTGAGGTTTAAAGCGCGCTTTTCTTCACCCTCAATAACGGTATAGCCAATCGGTGCATAAGTGTCATTGTACATACCGGCATTCATGGCAAATTTAAGCGCTTGATTTGCTGGTAACGTCGTTAGTAATGTGTCAAAGGTCAGTAGGGGTTGCGTACTATCAGGCTGTTGCCAAAATAACTGTAAAGCATAGCGATCCCTAGTCAACGCTTCAGCTTTAACGCTACAAGTGTTATAAGCAAAGGGGGCGTCTTCGGACTGACAAGACCAATTCTGTGGGTCACTGGCAGAGTCGTTATTACTTATTGGCTGGCAAGCACTGACACTTAGGACACTTAGCAAGAGTAGGGCGGTGGCCCATAACGGTAAGGAAGGAGCAAAACTTGGCATCGATCGTGAGTCTTTTAAAGGTTGGAAGGAAAGGTAAATAATCTTAACGGACAGCGTTTTAATCGCAGAATTTTACTCACTGCTATGCGGAAAGTCACGAAAGGTATTATTGACGTTACCGATTAACCTGCCACCATCAACGATGTCATCCAAGCTGCCAGGGCTTTGTTCTGTTGGCGCACTGGTCTCTTTACCTTTATCGCGTGAGTCTTTGTTGTAAGCAATCAGCGCATCATTATTCGCTAAGAAGCTATCAGGATTTGCCATGACCCACATCTGGTTAAACACATCCGCACGGGCACTCTGATCGAGTAATGCCTCTTTGTCAGTAAAATAAAAGTACTTCGATAACAACTTTATCTGCCCGTCATCTAAACGACGGGCAATATGATAAGGCTGCAATTGGCTTGGGTGTTGTAGACCCACGGCACCAACGATACTGGCAAGCGATTTGAGCGTGTTTTTATGGAAGCTTGCGACTCGCTCCGCTTTACTTGGGACGTCCAATGCTTTTTGGCGATAGGGATCTTGGGTGGCGACGCCTGTCGGACAAGTGTTGGTATGACAAGAGCGCGACTGAATACACCCAACGGCAAACATAAAACCGCGCGCTGAGTTGCACCAGTCTGCACCCAAGGCAATCATACGAGCGATATCAAAACCAGAGACGATTTTGCCGCTTACGCCAAGCTTAATTTTGTCACGAATACCTGCGCCGACCAACGTATTGTGTACCAATAAAAACCCTTCCACCATTGGCATGCCGACGTTATCCATAAACTCAACAGGGGCGGCGCCCGTACCACCTTCTGCACCATCGATGACGATGAAGTCAGGGTAGTTGTCGGTCTCTATCATCGCTTTAACAATCGCCATAAACTGCCAAGGTTGTCCCACACATAGCTTGAAGCCCACTGGTTTTCCGCCTGATAATTCACGTAACTGCTGCCAAAAGGCGACAAGCTCGCGTGGGGTGCTAAAAGCTGTATGGGATGATGGCGAGATGCAGTCTTGTCCCATGGGCACATGACGCGTTTCGGCGATTTCTTGGGTAATTTTCTCGGCTGGTAGCACGCCGCCTTTACCAGGTTTTGCCCCTTGGGACAGTTTGATTTCGATCATTTTAACTTGGGGGTCGACCGATTTTTCGGCAAAGGCCTGAGGGTCAAAGTTACCATGCTCATCACGACAACCAAAATATCCGGTACCCAGCTCCCAAATCAAATCGCCACCGAACTTGCGGTGATAAGAGCTGATAGCACCTTCGCCTGTATCGTGGGTAAAGCCGCCAATTTTTGCGCCTTGATTGAGCGCCATAATGGCATTGGCAGATAAGCTACCAAAGCTCATCGCTGAGATATTAAACACTGACATGTCATGCGGCTGCTGACAACGCTCGCCACCAACCGTGATGCGAAAGTCTTTATTTTTTAGAGGCTGACTGATCGCTGACTGTAAAAACCACTCTTTGCCTTGTGTGTATAAATTATCTAATGTACCAAAGGCATTGGTGTCACTGACATTTTTAGCCCGCTGGTAGACAAGGGCGCGTTGCTGGCGTGAAAACGGCACTTGCTCTTTGTCGTTTTCTAACAAGTACTGGCGAATCTCTGGGCGAAAGTCCTCGAGCACGTAACGAATGTGTCCGGCAACGGGATAATTGCTCAAGATAGAATGCTTGGATTGAATCAAGTCATATATGCCCAGTGCGACCCCGAAACCACCAATAATAATTAGCCACCAGTTAGTGAGTAATAGACCGGCCAATAGGATCAATATGGCAGCACCAAAAGTACTAAAGCGCAGTAATAAACCGACCACATAAGGCAAACTGGCTTTGGGTTCAGGATTTAGATTGGTACGAGATTGGGGCATAACAACACTCAACAGGCATATACAAACATTAAAAAAGGCGAAGATCACTGAAGTAGAAAGACGGCTAAAGAGGACTCTACCACTATCAAATGCCAGTAAGCGTCCAGAAGTATCGTCTACATCCTCTATATATGATATCACTGCCTAGAATTAATTGGGTAACAGTGTGCTAAAGTAATTCAGGTAGATGGCATATATGCTGAGACTGACCGTCTGCTGCACCTTTTGAGTTTACCTAATAGCTCAAATTTAGCCAGTTCAAATTATCCGATTAATGAGAATAAAAATAGCCTAAGTAAACTTATCACTCATCCCACAATCGATAGTCAGATTTTAGCTGATATTGAACCCATTGATGCCGTGCAATTGACGTATGGGATAAAGATTTTGAGCTAAGGACGTATCTTTAATCCCCGTTACCAATCTTTTCAGCCAACGCCTGCAATTTTGGCACAATCATCAAAGCATAGTCATCCGCGTCCCAGTTGGCACTCGGGACACTGGCATTGATTGAGTAAGCGTATTGCCCAGTTGCAACATCATATACGCCAACAGCGACGGCCAATATATCAGTAGAAAACTCACCGTCAGAGACGGTATAACCATACTTTTTATAGTGTTCTACTGCCTGTTCTAAGGCGGTTTGCGCGCTATGAAACGTGTCTTTAGGTAAATGCTCTTGTAGATTGTTACTAATCATAGCCTGTCTTGTCGCTGAGCTGACAGCATAAAACGCGCGGCCAATAGCAGTGTATGCCACGGGCACTGCTGAGCCAACTTGTAGATTAACGGACAAACGAGCAGGGCTGCGACAACAGGCGTGATAGCGCATTTCTCCTTCGACCTCAGTGGCTAAATTCACTGACACCTCATTTTCGCTGGCGAATTGTCGTAATAATGGCGCTGCAGCAGCGATCATATCATGACGACTCCACGCAGTAGCGCTGAGCCTTACTGCACTACTGCCCAATTGATAGTGTCCGTGTTCCGTGGTACGCAAAAACCCAAGCGTGGTTAAGGTATGGATGAGACGGGTGATGGTCGCTTTTGGCAATTGAGTCATTTGACACAACTGCTGATGGGTAAGCCGCTCGTGATGCTCAAAAGCGGCAAGCAATGTCAGTCCGCGACCAAGCGCTGTCACAAACTGCCGGTCATTGTCGTTTTTGCTTTGGCTAAGCGTACTGTTTATTCGATCCAGTAGAGGAATGGCTGTGGATAAGGGTTTTGTCATTTTATACTCATATTTTTTTGATAAAGGTTTACAGCGTGGCTTAATTTTGCTTAAATAGTTTATATTATGAAACTAAGTTTCGCACAGCGGAATTACAAAGTCAATAACTTGCTAAATCAATTTATGACATTTATCACTACTCGTCAGTCAGGATGACTGATATCAAGGAGAGACACATGGCAACATCGACCAACCCTCGTTTTAACTGGGAAGACCCTTTTTTATTACGCAACCAGCTCACTGACGAAGAGCGTATGGTGACGGACAGTGCTCAGCAATTTTTTCAAAAAGAGCTGATGCCGGGCATTATCAATGCCAATCGCAATGAGCACTTTGATCGCAATATCATGCGTCAAATGGGTGAGATGGGCCTGCTTGGGGTGACGATTGATGGCTACGGCTGTGCTGGTTTGTCAAGTGTTGCCTATGGTCTGATTGCCAAAGAGGTAGAAGCGGTCGATTCGGGCTACCGCTCAGCGATGAGTGTGCAATCGAGCCTCGTGATGCACCCTATTTGGGCATACGGTACAGAAGAACAAAGAGAAAAATACTTGCCGAAGCTTGCCACGGGTGAATACGTTGGCTGCTTTGGTTTGACAGAGCCAGACTCTGGTTCAGATCCGTCATCGATGTCGACTCGTGCGCGGGCAGTCGATGGGGGTTATGAGCTAACTGGTAATAAAATGTGGATTACCAATAGCCCTATCGCTGATGTGTTTGTCGTTTGGGCCAAAGATGATGCAGGGGACATTCGCGGTTTTGTGTTAGACAAAGGCATGAAAGGGCTGTCTGCGCCAAAAATTGAAGGCAAGTTCTCACTACGGGCCTCAGTCACGGGTGAGATCGTCATGGATAAAGTGTTTGTCCCTGAAGCCAATGCCTTCCCAGATATTCGTGGTCTAAAAGGTCCTTTTGGCTGCTTAAATAAAGCCCGTTATGGTATCGCTTGGGGTTCGATGGGTGCGGCTGAGTTCTGCTGGAAAGCGGCGCGTCAGTACACGCTAGATCGTAAGCAGTTTGGTCGTCCGCTGGCCGCAACACAGCTGGTGCAGTTGAAGCTGGCCAATATGCAAACAGAGATCACTTTAGGTCTACAAGCCGCGCTACGTGTCGGTCGTCTGATGGATGAGGACAACGCTGCTCCTGAGATGATCTCTATGATTAAGCGTAATAACTGTGGTAAAGCACTTGAGATCGCTCGTATCGCTCGTGATATGCATGGTGGTAATGGTATCTCTGATGAGTTCCATATCATCCGTCATGTCATGAACTTAGAAGCCGTTAATACCTATGAAGGTACACATGATATTCATGCCCTTATCCTAGGTCGTGCACAGACAGGCATTCAAGCATTCTTTTAAGTGTTTTTATAGTCAGTTGAAAATAAAATCAATACGTTAATATCATCGTGCGAATGGGATGAATTTTTCTGGCTTGCTGTTCGCCAGCGTGACAGAGGCTACAAAAAAATCATCCCATTCACTCTGTATCGGTTTTCAATAGAATGGCCAAAAATGTTTAACACAGAGATGCTTCACTGCGTACGTTGCGGCTTGGACTTTTGTGAAAAAGAGCATCAATAGTAGCGTACGTTTTTAGTTGTTATTCATCATCTAACTGCTTAGGGGCTAAATGATGAATAACAGTTTTATTATTAGAAAATCAAAAAAACAGGTTAAAAAATAAGGGACTCTTATGACTGATATGCCAAAAGGCGCGTTGAATGGTGTCAAAGTGCTCGACTTATCGAGAGTGTTGGCAGGCCCTTCTTGCACGCAGGTGCTTGCGGATCTTGGGGCAGAAGTCATCAAAGTTGAGCGTCCTGGCATTGGTGATGAAACCCGTCACTGGGCACCGCCAAAGTTCAGCGATGACACGTCCGCTTATTATGCCACCATCAATCGCAATAAAAAATCGCTCACCGTAGACATTACTACGCCAGCGGGACAAGCCATTATCAAACAGCTTGCCATTGATAGCGATATTCTAGTAGAAAACTTTAAGGTCGGCGGGCTTAAAAAATACGGCTTAGACTACGACAGCCTAAAACAAGACAATCCGCGTCTGATTTATGCGTCTTTAACAGGATTTGGGCAAACAGGGCCAGATGCCAAGCGCCCCGGTTATGATTATATTATCCAAGGTCTGTCAGGGCTGATGAGTATCACGGGTCCCAGCGATGGCGAACCACACAAGGTCGGTGTGGCAGTCGTTGATTTATTTGCAGGCTTACAGCTGACCATTGGTATCCAAGCGGCGTTATTGGCCCGTCAAAATACAGGACTGGGACAACACGTGGATGTGGCACTGCTCGATAGTGCGCTTGCCATGTTGGCAAACGTCGGTATGAACCATCTGGCGTCAGAAAAAGTACCACCAAGACTGGGTAATCAACATCCAAATATCGTGCCTTATCAAGTATTTAGCGCTAAAGGGCAAGCGCACTTTATTTTAGCTTGTGGCAATGACAGCCAGTTTGCCAAACTATGCGATGTCCTCTCAGTCGATTGGCACACTGACGAGCGTTTTATGACCAATCCTGCCCGCGTTGCTCATCGGGAGCTTCTGTGTGATGCGCTGACCAAGCAATTCGCTCAGCGTCCACGCGCACACTGGTTAGAGGTTTTAGAGCAGGCAGGTATTCCGTGCGGGGCGATTCATAATATCGCTGAAGCCCTGTCCATGCCGCAAGCGCTGGCCCGTGAGATGATTGTTGATTTTGCAGCGCTTGGCAGTCCTGTACGCGCACTTGGCAATCCGATCAAACTATCCGCTTCACCTATAAGCTATCGCTCGCCGCCACCCAAGTTGAGTGAGCATACCGATAGTACCTTGGCTACGCTCGGTTACGATAATGATATGATCGCCAAACTCAAAGCCGATGGAATTGTTTAGTAGACCTCTTGCAAAAGTCATAGTCTAAGCTCGGAATTAATGATACCAGCAAACAGCTTCATTCTAAGATCATAGCGCTGACGACGGTTGCGATATTTATGAGCCACGATTTTGAACAACTTGATTAAGCCTATTTTGTGCTCAACCACAATACGGAACTTTGCCAGATAGTGATTGGCCTGTTTGCATATCTCCAATAACTGACCACCACGAGGTTTCTTAAATGGTGTGAAGGTTTGCTTATGTAGATTTGCTATACCCTGATAACCACTGTCTGCTAGATAGTTAGTATTCTCAGGCAACCAATCAGGACAAGTATCTTTATACAGCTTAAAATCGTGGATTGACCCTTTGCAGGTTTGTACATCAAGTATCAACCCTGTTTGCCAATGAACGATAACCTGCGCTTTCAAGGTGTGTTGTTTTTTCTTACCGCTGTAGTAGTCGCTTTGGTTTTTTTTGGACGCTCAATAGGGGTTTCGGTGGCATCAACAATGACGACGCTCCAATTGATGTCATCATCGACGCGACTAGGGAGCTTTTTGGGCAATTCAAACTTGCCAGAGTCAATCAGGATGTCTTCTACTTTACGAATGATACGGCTAGCAGAAGACTCATGAATACCAAAGTCCATACTGATATGATAAAGCGTGCGGTATTCACGCCAATAAGTCAGGGCTAGTAGTATCTGCTCCTTAAGACTGAGCACACTTGGTCTGCCTGATTTGGTCTTAGATGCTTCATGCTCTTGCATGGCATCAAGCATGTCATAAAAGGTGGCTTTATGAATGCCAGTATAGCGTTTAAAACCAGCGTCACTTTGTTTGAGTAGCTTATCTATGTTTGGCATGGTTCCTAAAAAGTTATGAGTGTCTTCTTATTTTAATTCCCTTTGCTACTTTTGCAAGAGGTCTAGTGAAGTGTTTAAAAGAAGCGCAACATTAACCCCTTTATCTTAATGAGCGCTAAAGCCCAAACGTTGCTCAATTTGCTCAGCCAACTCAATCAGCACGGCACTGACTTCAGCCCGCTTTGCTTCGTACTCTCCTTGCAAAAAACTGACTGCCATACCAGCGACGGCAGTGCCTGAAGCATTACGGATATAAGTGCCTAAGCAGTACATACCATCGCGCAGTTGCCCATCATCGAGTGACACTCGACTTTCATGTATCGCTGCAAGCTCGATGGATAAATCTGTAAAATTACTGACGCCATGTTGTGTCATGGGCGTCGGAAACCTCTCTTTATACAATAACTTTATGCTGTCCATAGACATGGTTGACAGCATGGCTTTACCTGTCGCAGAAAATACGGCAGGTACTCGAACCCCTGCTCGAAAGGTAAAGCCGAGCGGGGCGGGTGACTCATGACAGGCCAAAAACACCACTTCCCCCAGATCCAGCTTAGACAAGGTGACCGTGTGCTGAAGTAGGACTGGGTACTGTACGATAAGGTCTTTAAACAACTGTACAACGCCTTGCTGCTGCTCATATTTGCCTGCCCAATACATCAAATAAGAGCCTAGATGAAAGCGACTGTCCGTATCTTTATAGATGACATGTTTGTTCAGTAAGCTTTGCAAAATATTATGGGTTGAGCTACGAGGAAGCGCCAACTCTTTAGCGATATGAGCAGCAGTAAGAGGGTGAGGACTGTCTGTAATCAAATCCAAAATTTGAAACGTTTTGTCCAACGCAGGGACAGCGGTCGAGCTCATAAGTAACCTATCAAAGTTAATAAAATCAATATTGTATAAAAATGTCGCGATAAATAATCATGAAAATGCGAATAAGGGTTGCAAACCAGAAGCGATCATTCCTATAATGATGTCTCATATATAGAATACTTGTTCAGTATATTGAACAAGTATGAAAGTATCAATAATTATTTGACAAACCTATTATATCCATTCTTATAAATATTTACCCTCAAATGACAAGGAGCGTCAAAATGTCACAGTCTACGCTACAGTTATCGAATCCTGATCTACTCAAACAATCCTGTCTCATCAAAGATGGTTGGCATGCGGCCAGTGATGAAGCCACCCTTGAGGTCAATAATCCCTTTAACGGTGAACTTATTGGTACGGTGCCAAGTCTCACTACCAAAGATGTGAATGACGCAGTTGCCTACTCGCATGAAGTACAAACCGCTTGGGCGGCCAAAACTGCGCAAGAGCGTGCAGATCTGTTGCAAAAATGGGCAGATCTCATCGATGCCAATAAAGAAGATCTTGCTATTATCATGACGGCTGAGCAAGGTAAGCCTTTAACCGAATCACGTGGTGAAGTTGGCTATGCCAATAGCTTTATTCGTTGGTTTGCAGAAGAAGGCAAGCGTGTCTATGGCGATGTCATCCCTGCGAACAAGTCACAACTGCGCCATGTCATCCTAAAACAACCCGTTGGCGTTTGCGCAGCTATCACCCCATGGAACTTTCCAGCGGCAATGATTACGAGAAAGGCGGCGCCTGCATTGGCGGCAGGCTGTACGATGATCATCAAACCTGCGACCGAAACCCCATTTTCTGCTCTAGCATTAGGCGTATTGGCTGAGCAAGCGGGCATTCCAGCAGGTGTGATCCAAGTGGTCACTGGCAAAGCATCAACCATCGGCGACATTTTAACGGGTGATGCACGTATTCATAAGCTATCGTTTACTGGCTCTACTGAAGTCGGTCGAACGCTTATGGCTCAATGTGCGCCAACCATTAAGAAGTTATCACTAGAGCTTGGTGGTAACGCGCCATTTATCGTCTTTGATGATGCCGATTTAGAGGCAGCGGCGGATGGCTTAATCGCCTCTAAATACCGCAATGCTGGGCAAACCTGTGTTTGCGCCAACCGCATCTATGTGCAAGACAGCATTAAAGATCAATTTTTAGACGTGTTCGTTAAAAAAGTGGCTGAGCTTAATGTTGGCAATGGTATGGATGACGGCATCGATATCGGCCCTCTTATTAATCAAAAAGCCTTAGAAAAAGTACAAGCACTGCTAAAAGATGCGCTAGATAAAGGGGCAACGCTCATCGCTGGTGGCAGCACGAATAACGCCTCAGAGCTGACCTACAATCCGACTGTGATTACAGATATTAGCCACGATATGGACATTGCCTCTGAGGAAATCTTTGGTCCTATCGCGACCATCTTTACCTTCAAAGACGAAGCAGAGGTCATCCGTCAAGCCAACGACACGATCTATGGTTTGGCCGCGTATTTTTACAGTGGGGATTATGCACGCTCATGGCGCGTGACCGAAGGACTTGAGTACGGCATCATCGGCCATAATACGGGCTTGATCTCTACGGAAGTTGCGCCATTTGGCGGCGTGAAGCAGTCAGGCTTTGGCCGTGAAGGCTCAAAATACGGTATTGAAGAGTATGTGGTGACCAAATACTGGTGCTCTGATATCAGTTAATAGTGTCGATAAACGATTCATTATTAGTAAGACATTTTAGGCATCTTTGGGGTTTTACGACAAACGAATCCCATTCGCGGTCTAGTACATATCCAATAAACCAGCAGTCAACCGCCAATCAACTAATGGCACTTATGTTACCAATAAAGAAAAGGACATTCTTATGACAATGACCAATCAATCACTACTAGAGCGCCGCAAAGCGGTATTACCAACAGGACTTGGTGTGGCCTTTCCTATCTTTGCAGAAAAAGCAAAGAACTCAGAAGTATGGGATATTGAAGGCAATCGCTATATCGATTTTGTCGGCGGCATCTCAGTATTAAACACGGGGCACAGCCATCCAAAAATCACTCAGCGCGTGCACGAGCAGCTAGACAAATTTACGCATACTGCTGCCCAGATGATCAACTATGAGTGCTATGTTGATTTGGCTGAGAAACTGTGCGAAAAAGCCCCTATCAGCGGTGACACAAAGGCTTTCTTTTTGACCACGGGGGCAGAAGCCGTCGAAAACTGCATTAAGATTGCTCGTGCTAAAACGGGGCGTCCAGGGGTGATCTCTTTCGTTGGTGGCTGGCATGGCCGCACCTTAATGTGCATGAGTCTCACGGGCAAAGTACTGCCTTACAAAAAGAATTTTGGTCCTATGCCAGGCCCTGTGTTTCATGCCCTGTTCCCTGCTGAAGAGTTAAATGTCACAGAAGCACAAGCCCTACATAGCCTTGAGATGATTTTCCAAGCAGATATCGACCCTAGTGAAGTGGCGGCAATGATCATAGAGCCAGTACAGGGTGAGGGCGGCTTTCACCAAGTAACCCCATCATTTGCCAAAGCGTTACGCGATATCTGTGATATGCACGGCATCGTTCTTATTTTTGATGAAGTACAGTGTGGTTTTGCCAGAACAGGTACGCTGTTTGCGAGTGAGCAGTTGGGCGTTGAGCCGGATCTGATGACCAGTGCCAAGAGTTTGGCGGGTGGTTATCCTATCTCGGCAGTTATTGGTCGCGCTGAGATTATGGACGCGCCGCAAGTGGGCGGTTTGGGTGGTACTTATGCTGGTAACCCATTGGCGTGTGTGGCTGCGCTTGCCGTCATAGAAGTGATCGAAGAAGAAAATCTGCTTGAGCGCAGTGTTGAGATTGGCGACAAAATTGAGGCGTTCTTAAAAGGTCTCAATCTAAGCAGTATCGGTAATATTCGTCACAAAGGCGCTATGTTAGCGTTCGATTTGATCGATAGTGAAGGCAGACCCGATACCGTGGCAACTGCTAACCTAAAAGCAAAATCATTTGAGCAAGGTTTGCTATTAGCGTCTTGCGGAATGTATGGCAATGCGATACGTGTGATGGTGCCACTGACCGTTGAAGACGAAGTACTACAAGAAGGCCTTGATATTATCAAAGGTATTCTAACGGCTTAAGAGGTAGCAAGCCTCATTTTATTTACTATAGCGACGGATCGCTTTTAATCACACACTGACTTTGGTTAAAAAGTTGTAGTTACGATAATGGCAAGGCTGCCCTCATGACACTCGCTTTGAGTGTGTTGTTCAACGGCGCCTTGCAAATCAAGGCGCTGTTTCTGTTTTTGCTGTGGCTGTTGGGCACTAGACAAAGAACACACGACCGCTTTGAGACGCAACGGCGTACATAGTAAATACGATGGGTGCTATTCCACTAAACACAAATGGTGTAACTGTAAAAGGTTCACATGGATGACACACAGACAAGGAGTAGGTTATGTCTGAACTACGAAAATCGCTAGGGACGTTAGATATTATTGCCCTCGCATTTGGTGCTATGGTTGGTTGGGGCTGGGTGGTTTTGGCTGGCGGTTGGATTTTATCTGCGGGTACTTGGGGGGCGATGCTGGCGTTTTTGGTAGGCGGGCTGGCGGTGATACTGATTGGTGTTACTTATGCTGAGCTTGCAGCCTCAATGCCCATCACTGGTGGTGAGCATACTTATACGCATCGAGCATTAGGGGTCAATGTCTCCTTTATCTGCTCGTGGAGCATTTTATTTGGTTATTTTTCAGTGGTGGCTTTTGAAGCCGTTGCCCTGCCGACGGTCGTAGAGTATTTTATTCCTAACTACAGCCAAGGTTATCTCTGGACCATCGCTGGCTGGGACGTCTACGCCACTTGGGTGGGTGTCGGGATGCTGGGATCGGTCATTGTCACTTGGCTGAATGTTCGCGGTATGGAGGTCAGTGCTTGGTTTCAAAAAACCGCTGTACTGGGTATTTTGTTTGTCGGTACTTTATTGTTCATCGGTGCTGTCTTGTTCAATCCTGAGACTTCAAACTCAGTGCAAGCGCCAGCCTTTATCGGGGGTATCGGCGGTATCATGGCCGTTATTGTGATGGTGCCTTTTATGTTTGTGGGTTTTGATGTCATTCCGCAGGCGGCAGAGGAGATTGATCTTACTCGTCCTAATATTGGCAAATTTCTGATTGTTTCTATTGTCGTTGCCGTCATATGGTATGTCGGTATTGCTTGGAGTGTGGGTACAACGTTGCCATTGATACAAGCAGAGAACTCGACGCTTGCTACTGCTGACGCAATGACCAATGCATGGCAAGGCAAATGGGCGGGTATTTTATTGGTGATTGGTGGCGTGCTTGGTATTTTGTCCAGCTGGAATGCGTTCTTGATTGGTGGTAGTCGTCTGCTTTATGCCATGTCAAAAGCCCATATGTTGCCAGCGTTCTTGGGCAAACTGCATCCAAAATATAATACGCCCGTCAATGCGATTTTGTTGATTGGTGGTTTGGCGACGCTTGCGCCATTATTTGGTCGTAAAATGTTGGTTTGGATTGTTGATGCTGGTGGTTTTGGTATCGTCATTGCCTATACCTGTGTTGCGATATCGTTCTTGGTACTTCGTTATCGTGAGCCTGATATGGTGCGTCCATTCAAAATACCCGCCGGTAAGCTGGTCGGCATGATAACGATTGCACTGAGTATTGGTATGTTAATATTATATATGCCAGGTATGCCCTCAGCACTGACAGCGATTGAATGGTGGATCTTCTTGGGTTGGACAGTGCTTGGTATCGTGTTGTACGGTTATGCAAGGGTGAAATATCCGGGGATTAGTGAGTCGATTATGGCAGAAGAGCTGCGTGAATTAAAAATCGTCAATCAGTTGTGGTTAAAAGACAATCCACCTAAACGATAAAATTGTTAATGAGAGACGTTTTTAAATAAGTTGTCCTTCAAAACAAAAGCCTAACATGCAATGTTAGGCTTTTTTTCTGAACTGTCCCGTCCTGAAATAAATTATCATATTTAGGTCAAAATGAATTGATGATAGACCTAGACTTATAGATCTTTGTTGTTTTGAATGATACCTTTTTGAACGATACTTTTTTGGCTGCTATCGTCTTGAACGGTGTCTGAGTCAGTTGGCATCTTGGACTTATTTGTCGTTTTAGGCGTTTTTTTTAGCAGCTTGACTTTAGCGTCTTTATTTGGAGGCTCAGGCTGTAGAGTGGTGGTCGCAGCGTTTGTATCAGGCGACTTACGGACAGCGTCAGAGGGTTTTTTTAAGCTTCTTTTGATTCTACTTACTGCTACGGCATCGGTTTCGGCTTGTTCTTCTGCTAGTGCTATGTCGTATAGATCTTGATAGACGGCTAGGGTTTCTTCAATCATCTCGCGCATGGTGAATTTATTTGTCATCTCAGGACGCGTGACGCTTTCTAATTGGTTTTTAACGGCTTTACACAGGGCTTTGGCGTTGTACTTTTTAACCAGACCTTGCGGATAGAGCGGCTGTAGAATCTCACTAAAAGCCGCTTGGTCCCAACCAATAACAGGCGTGCCTAAATGAATCGCTTGTAGGGCATTGATACCAATCGATTCAGGCTCATTAGCAAGCGCCATCACGATATTCGCTGCTGAGAGCCACTCACGCATGTCGTTACGTTTGCTGCCTACGTAAGTGATGCGATCGGCCAAACCTAGTGCATTGGTACGCTGACGAAAGTCTTCATGAGCGACGTCATCATCTCTGTAATCCTCATCCATAATAATGACGTGGATATTAGGAAACTGCTCTTGTAAATTGCCCAAAATATCAATCAACCACTCTTGGCCGTACTCGTTACCGATGACCGTGGGAAACACCAGCCACTTCTTATGCTCAAGCTCAGGGTATTCAGCGAAAGTGTGCCGTAACCAATAGACTGAAGGGTTATGCCGGTAAGGGTAGCGGCGAGTATCGACCCCGCGATAGATTCGTTTAATGGTTTTAGGGTCGGCGTCTTCAAGACGTAGCCCTTTTTTTAGATAATTGGTCACACTATCAGACACCGTAATGATGGTGTCGACAGCAAGCAGTGCTTGTGAATATTTATTGATAGGATAAAAGCCATACATGGTTGAGACCAGTTTTGGCATGCGCTTGACACGCGCGCGACGTAGGGCTAAATGTAGTATCCAAGCAGGCGTACGCGAATGCACATGAATAACGTCAGGATCGTATTTTTCAATCAGCCGGCGCAGTGAGGTGACTTGCAGTAGTGATAGCCAAGACTTTTTATTCATATGCAGCTGATGATATATATTCCCGTCACGCTTTAGGCGTTTCACCAAATCATTGTCCTCATCAGCGCTGGAGACGATGATGGAGGTATGCTCGTTTTTGACCAAGGCGCGTCCAAGATGAAAAATACCGCGCTCGGATTCATCATGCTTTAAGGACGACAGTAAGCGCATAACTTTCATAATAGCGTGGGTCACCAGTTAATATAATAATATCAAGCTGCTATTGTCAGTTAAAAGTGATTAAAACTCAACCTTCACGCACTAAAAAAGGCCTTGAGTACGCAAGGCCTTTTTTAGGCGTAGTCGTTATCTATTCTCAATACTTTAAGGGTCGCTTTACGGCTACTGAACCTTTGCTCGTATAACCACGGTTTGTGTGGCATTAGGGTCGAGATTTACCAAATTCCACTTAAGACCAGAATAGCTCTCTTGAATGACGGTGGTCTTGCCAACTTGTTGAATGGTTTGATAACGGTTGCCACCCGTGGTCGCAAGCGTTGGCAACGGGCTATTTAATGATAGTAGCTGTATGCCATTTGGTAACGAAACCATCGCATTGATGTCGTTTACTGGCTGAGTTGTCGTATTAGTATAAGTGGTATGGTATTCAATGATATCACCTGGCGCGATATGATTGGCAGGAACTGCGACTTCACGGCCAGCGCTATTTTTTAAGATTTTCATGACCTTGGTTTGGGCGTTGACGATATCAGGCGTACTAAATGTTGGTGTTAGTTGCAGGGCGTCTAAAGAAGTCGTTGTGGTGATTTGATTGCTGATTGGTTGCGGCGTGACATGGGTCGTAACTGGTAACACTTGAGTTACGGTATTGATAGGCGTGGAGATGACATCGACCTTGGTAACTTTATGGGTAACCTGATTGGACACAGGCACACTAGTGACAGTGGTGCGGCCTTGGGTCATGACCGTGTTATTAGTGCCACTTTGCCGGACGACATAGCGTGGGACAGTGGTGACTTGAGTTACTGAATAAGGCATACCATCTCGCATGGTGATACCATTCGGTGTGGCAGTGATGATGGCTGTTTTGCCATCAGAATACTGTTCAACGACGGTAGTGCTGCTGCCTGCTGTCGAGTTAATGGCGATTTCAGGCGCAGCATTGGCTGTAGAAGCCGCGAGGGCTATACCTGCTAACATTAAAAACATGGCTGTGGTTATGGATGTGGTTTGGGCACTTGTTTTTTTGGTAGTAATAGTGACTGTTGATGTATCAACGCGCATGATCATAAAAGACTCCTTTAAAATAACAGTCAATGAAACAGCAAATAAATAACGCTTAGACAAGAAAACCCCTTGTTACTTAACATGACCAGCACATCAAATAACAAGGGGATTAGTATGGATAAAGGCTAACACTGGCATTTACCAAGCCATCATTATTTTTTGCCCGACGCCAAACCAAACGGCTAAGCAGTCTCTACCCAAGTAATTATGCGCTAAAAATATTTGAGTAGAACAGCAGCATTGTGTAACTACTACGCTATAAATAACGATACTTTGTGTTGTTTTGCTTACTGTCTAAACCAACTGCTGTTTTATACACTGTCAGAAGCGACTGCTATCAAAGCGTCTTTATCATAAAATTTGTGACAGTCAGAAAAACTAATCATAGATGACTTTCATGACTTCGTACTCGACCACACCTTTTGGGGTTTCGATACGCACTTCATCGCCTTCAAACTTACCGATAAGGCCGCGAGCGATGGGTGAATTGACTGAGATTTTGCCCGCTTTAAAGTCAGCCTCATCATCTCCAACGATTTTGTACTGTTTTTCTTCTTCAGTGTCCATGTTTTCGATGATGACGCTCACACCGAATACCACACGACCATCTTTTGGTAGAGTGGTTGGGTCGATGACTTGGGCCGCACCGAGTTTGGCTTCGATATCACGGATACGCGCTTCACAAAAACCTTGTTGTTCGCGTGCTGCGTGATACTCAGCGTTTTCTTTTAGATCGCCGTGTTCGCGGGCTTCAGCGATAGAAGCGGTAATGCGTGGACGGTCGACACTTTTTAACTGTTTTAATTCGGCTTCTAAAGCCGCATGTCCTTGCGGAGTCATGGGATAACGTTGCATGTTTTTTCCTTAAACCAATAACACCACACCATCTCCTACTCTTAGCGAATAGTGAGATGGTGTTAGCGTTGTTGCAATGAGTATGAAATATAAAAAGAGTGAGGTTCAGGCTGTATAAACTGTAAACGCCCTGTCATGTATGAGCATATATACTCATAAACTGAGGCGTACTGAACCTTATGTAATAAAAAGCATAGTCGCAGTTTAGCCACTATGCTTTTAGGTCTGTCTTTTTAAAGGTATTATTTTTTTAAAGCACTATTGTCATATAAAAACCCATAACAGGTTTCGCATAAGCTTTTACATAAGCCTGACGGTTATGCTTAATCTACTGAAATTATTCAGCCACGTCAATAGTCTTTGCTTGTTCATGTAAATCTTGCAGTTTGTAAACTTCAAACGGTAAGTCAATCGCATAAGATTTACAGACCGCATCTGCCGCCCCTAAGGTGGTGACATAGAACACTTTGCTTTGTAGGGCGCTACGGCGGATAGAGAAAGAATCTTCTTGTGCTTGCTTGCCTTCAGTCGTATTGATAATAAGATCGATTTTGCCATTTTTCAAGGCATCGACGATATGTGGGCGACCTTCAGTGACTTTGTTAATTTGCTTACACTCAATACCTGCGTCGCTCAGTACTTTTTGCGTCCCTGTCGTTGACACGATGTTAAAGCCAAAGTCGGCAAGCTGGCGGGCAATAGGAGCAATTTGCGCTTTGTCACTGTCACGAACTGAGATAAAGACGGTCTTGGTCTCGCCCTCAGTAGGTAGACCTGGCAAGCGCTCGTTACTACCGATTATGGCTTTGTAAAATGCTTCGCCAAAGGTTTTGCCCACGCCCATGACTTCACCCGTTGATTTCATCTCAGGGCTCAAGATAGGGTCCACACCTGGGAACTTGGCAAACGGGAATACCGCTTCTTTGACCGCATAAAACGCAGGAACGATCTCAGTCGTAAATCCTTGGTCTTTAAGCGACGTGCCAGCCATACAGCGAGCCGCGACTTGCGCTAAGGAAGTACCGATACATTTAGAAACGAATGGCACGGTACGGGCAGCACGTGGGTTCACTTCTAAGATATAAACCGTTTCACCTTTTACCGCGAACTGTACGTTCATTAAGCCAATCACACCAAGCTCTTTTGCCATGGCGACCGTTTGTGCGCGCATCACGTCACACAGCTCATCAGACAGCGAGTAAGGCGGCAATGAGCAAGCTGAGTCACCAGAGTGGACGCCTGCCTGTTCGATATGTTGCATGATACCGCCGATGACGACGTCGGTACCATCACAGACACAATCCACATCGACTTCGATAGCGTCATCTAAGAAGCGATCTAGCAATACTGGTGCTTCATTTGACGCTTGGACGGCAGTGCGCAAGTAGTGTCTGAGTTCCTCTTCGTTATAGACGATTTCCATGGCACGGCCGCCCAATACATAAGAGGGGCGGACAACCAATGGATAGCCCACGTCTTTTGCTTTGACCAAGCCGTCTTCTAGGCTGGTTGCTAGGGCATTTGATGGTTGCACTAGGTTGAGCTGCTGAATCATGTGCTGGAAACGTTCGCGGTCTTCTGCGCGGTCGATAGCGTCAGGGCTGGTACCAATGATTTTTACGCCAGCTGATTCTAATGCACGTGCCAGTTTCAATGGCGTTTGACCACCGAACTGGACAATCACACCGTCAGGGTTTTCGATACGGACAATCTCAAGCACGTCTTCAAGCGTGATTGGCTCGAAATAGAGGCGATCAGAGGTGTCATAATCGGTTGAAACCGTTTCAGGGTTACAGTTGACCATGATGGTCTCGTAACCATCAGCGCGCATGGCAAGCGCTGCGTGCACACAGCAGTAGTCAAACTCGATGCCTTGACCGATACGGTTAGGACCGCCACCGATGACCATGATTTTTTTGTTATCTGTTGGGTTGGCTTCACACTCGCTATCGTACGTTGAGTACATATAAGCGGTACTGGTGGCAAATTCTGCTGCACACGTATCCACACGCTTATAGACTGGATAGACGTTCAAGTCCCAACGTTTGGTGCGTAGCTGCTTTTGTGAGACACCTAGCAATTTGGCCAACCGCAGATCTGACAAGCCTTTACGCTTAAAGCTACGGAGGTTTTTCTCGTTCAGTCCACCAAAGCCAAGTGATTTTACGGTGGCTTCTGTTTTGACGATGTCTTCAATCTGTACCAAGAACCAAGGGTCAATCTTGGTGAAGTTAAACACTTCATCGACACTCATACCGACGCGAAAAGCATCCGCGACGTAGTAAATGCGTTCAGGCGTTGGGATGGTTAGGCGGTTAATGATTTCAGAACGGGCTTTTTCAACGCTCACTTTCGACAAGTCGATTTGCTCATCAAAACCATCGGCGCCTGTTTCCATGCCGCGCAGTGCTTTTTGCATCGATTCTTGGAAGTTACGACCAATCGCCATGACTTCACCGACCGATTTCATCTGCGTCGATAGGATGTTATCCGCTTGTGGGAATTTTTCAAAGTTAAAACGCGGTATCTTAGTGACCACATAATCAAGGGCGGGCTCAAAGCTTGCTGGCGTTTTACCACCAGTGATGTCGTTTTGCAATTCATCTAGCGTGTAACCAATGGCCAGTTTGGCAGCGATTTTGGCAATCGGGAAACCAGTGGCTTTTGAGGCGAGGGCAGAGGAGCGTGACACACGTGGGTTCATCTCGATGACGACCATGCGGCCTGTGTCAGGGTTGATACCGAACTGGACGTTTGAACCGCCCGTTTCCACACCGATCTCACGCAGTACTGCTAAAGACGCATTACGCATGATTTGATATTCTTTATCGGTCAATGTTTGCGCTGGTGCCACGGTGATCGAGTCGCCCGTGTGTACACCCATTGGATCAAAGTTTTCGATGGCACAGATGATGATGCAGTTGTCGTTTTTGTCACGAACCACTTCCATCTCGTACTCTTTCCAACCGATTAAGGACTCATCGATCAGTAGTTGATGGTTCGGTGATAAGTCAAAGCCTCGCTCACAAATCTCAATAAACTCATCGCGGTTGTACGCGATACCGCCTCCTGAGCCGCCCATGGTGAATGAGGGACGAATGATACACGGATAGCCCATTTTCTCTTGAGTCGCAAAGGCCTCTTCCATGGTTTCAGCCGTTTCAGCACGTGGACACTCAAGACCAATACGCTTCATGGCTTGGTCAAATAAGTTGCGATCTTCTGCCATCTCAATCGAGTCTTTGGTCGCGCCAATCAGCTCGCAATTGTACTTGGTTAACACGCCATGCTTGTCCAACTCTAGAGCACAGTTTAGCGCCGTCTGTCCGCCCATGGTTGGCAAGATGGCATCAGGGCGCTCTTTGGCAATGATTTGCTCAACCGTCTGCCAGGTAATCGGCTCGATATAGGTGGCGTCTGCCATGACAGGGTCGGTCATGATGGTCGCAGGGTTTGAGTTGACCAAGATGACGCGGTAGCCTTCTTCTTTTAGTGCTTTACACGCCTGCGCGCCTGAGTAGTCAAACTCACATGCTTGACCGATGACGATAGGGCCTGCGCCAATGATAAGAATGCTTTTGATGTCGGTACGTTTTGGCATAGTTAGGGCTACCTTCGTTGGGTGATATTTTAATGAATCTCTATTTTTAATAAAGCTTATGGCGTTTTATATTTACAGTACTGCTCAAACCGCTTTTAGCGATTCAAGCATTAACTTATTATCAAGTTATAATGAACATTTAAGCTTGGGCAGTTTTAGCCTTTTCCATCATCACAGCAAACTTATCAAACAATGGCGCACAGTCGTGCGGGCCAGGGCTGGCTTCTGGGTGACCTTGGAAGCTAAAGACGGGCTTATTGGTCAGCTCAATACCTTGATTGGTACCATCAAATAGTGAGCGATGCGTGGATTTGACATTGTCAGGGAGCGTGTCTTCATCAACTGCAAAACCGTGGTTTTGACTGGTAATCATGACCGTACCAGCGGCTAAGTCTTGTACCGGATGGTTGGCACCATGATGCCCCGTTTTCATTTTGATGGTGCTAGCACCGCTGGCAAGACCAATTAGCTGGTGGCCTAAGCAAATACCGAAGGTTGGGATATCTGTTTCTTCAATGATGTGACGGACGCTATCGATCGCGTAATCACAAGCAGCAGGGTCGCCTGGACCATTTGATAAGAAGATGCCATCTGGGTTCATCGCTAATACGTCTTTGATCGGTGTTTGCGCTGGTACGACTGTCACATGACAACCACGGTCGACAAGCATACGCAAGATATTGGTTTTGCTACCGAAGTCGTAAGCGACGACCTTGTATTTTGCGTCAACATGGGTACCAAGCTGCTTAAAGAAGCCACCAGTACCGCTGTCGTGACTACCCGGTACGTCACGGTTGAGTAGAGTGTCTGATAGATCCCATGTACCAGCGGTCCATTCAAAACTGTCCGTGGTACAGCACTCTTTTGCCAAGTCCATGCCTTTTAGGCCAGCAAACCCTTGTGCCAGCTCAATCGCTTTTTGCTCGTCATCAGCGCTGATTGTCTCACCATTTGACGCAGTCATGATACAACCGTTCTGCGCCCCTTTATCGCGTAACAGGCGTGTCAACTGACGTGTGTCAATTTCAGCGATAGCGACGGTATTATGACGCTGTAGATAGTCGCTTAGTGACTCTGAGTTGCGGAAGTTTGACGTTGCCATTGTCGCATCACGAATGATGAGGCCGTCTGCCCACACTTGATGACCATTACCAGACTCAGTGTCCTCGGCATTGGTGCCTGTGTTGCCAATGTGTGGATAGGTGAGGGTCACGAGCTGGCGTGCATAACTGGGATCGGTTAGGATTTCTTGGTACCCTGTCATGGCTGTATTAAACACCACCTCACCGACACGATGACCAAGGCTGCCGATACTGACACCGCGAAAGATCGTACCGTCTGCTAGTGCCAAAATTGCTTGTATTTCTGTCGATGAATTCAAGGATTGCCTCCGCTATTATGTGTGAGTATCGTGACTTTTTGCGTTCAAAATTTTGAAGAAAGTGACTTTTTAGATCTATCTAACGGCAGCTAAATAAACATAAAAAAAGCGGCAAACCCAAAAATTTTCCACAAAAAAGCGAGAAGACATTAAAGATGAAAACTACAAAACCCACTAGATAGTGAATAGGTAACTTGCATCATGTCCGCTCGCTTAGGCACAGATTTTGCGTATTATATACAAAATAGGCTGGTATGGCTAGCGTTAAAGGCAAACATAGCGATTAAAACTGGTAATGCACAGAAAGTCCATAATAATCAGGGGCAAGATTGGTGGTGACTATCAGTTGATCATTATAGCTTTTTGTCAAATACACGCTGCTGGCCACTCCTAGCGCTGCACCAGCCAGTACATCAGCCACGTCATGTTTGTCTGCTTGAACGCGGCTATAACCCACAAAGCTTGCACCAACATAGGCAGGAATACTATATTCTAGCCCATAGCGTTTGTGGATAAAGCTTGCGCCTTGGAACGCTATAGAAGTGTGTCCTGAAGGGAATGAATCGTTATCACTGCTATCGGGTCGTTCTTTATCAACGGTTGACTTTAGAGCATAAGTTACGGCAAGATTGGCTGCAAACGACTGATAAAATTGCTGACGACCCTGCTTATCATTCATGTGATAAGTGCTCCCGTAGGCAATGGCAGGTATGGTGAGAGCAATAATATCACCTGCTCGTTCCACACCAGAGGTATCGGCTGCATAACAGGGTGCGGCCACCACCAAGCTACTTGCTAATACTATGGCGGAGGTATATTTCTTGTGCTGCATCGTATGATTCCTAGGCATAATTTTGGCTGTTGCTTTGTCGTAGTGATCAAAGTACTCAAGGCGACTGCTTTAGCGGATTGTACTATCAAAACCGCGAAAGAGGACGCCACCCGACATTAGGGTGGAGGTGAATTTCGCTTAGTGTTTATTATATAGTCATAAAAACTATATACTGAAATAAGCTATAATAAATTTTAGAAATTATTTTAAAAAACACAGTGAATCGGCACTATGAAAATCAACAAAGCGTACAAATTTAGGCTTGAGCCTAATGCAGAGCAGGAGATTATCTTAAATAATCTTGTCGGCTCAGCACGTTTTGTTTGGAATCAAATGCTGGCAATATCGTTTGAGATGTTTGCTAAAGATGAGTTTATTAACGCCACCAACCTTGTTAATAAAATCGTTGGCTTAAAGAACAACCCTGATTTTGCCTTTTTAAAAACTCATGCCAATGCCGTGTCCTTACAACAAAAGGTACGTGACTTAGCAGCAGCTTGGTCACGATTCTTTGACCCCAAAGTACACGCCAGATTAAAAGAAAATAAAAACAAACCTCGTAAACCCAAGTTCTTTAAACTGGCTGATGGCACGGAGATCCAGCATCGACCTCTAATGCCACAATTTAAGCGCAAAGCAGATGGCTGCGATTCCATTCGCTTGGTTCAGTTTGATAAGTACTGCCGTATTGAGGGCAACCGAGTCAAACTACCTAATGGTATTGGCTTGGTGAAATTCAGAAAATCACAAGACATCATCGGCACGATTAAAAACGTCACCATCAGCAAGAAGTCAGGTCACTGGTACATCTCGTTTGGCACTGAGCGCGAACTGGCCGAAAAGCCGGTTCACCCTGCCACAAGCGCCATTGGCTTGGACATGGGCATCAGCAAACTACTCACCACCTCAAACGGTGAGGTTATCAAACCCAAGAACAGCTTTAAAGCCAACCAACTCAAACTTGCCAAGCTGCAACGAGGGTTGGCAAAAAAAGTAACATTCAGTGAAAACTGGAAAAAGCAAAAGCATAAGATTCAAAAGCTCCACCATCATATCGCCAATATTCGTCATGACTACTTGCACAAAATCACCACCAGCATCAGCAAAAACCACGCCATGATTGCTTGTGAGGATTTGAAGGTCGCTAATATGTCGACATCAGCCAGCGGTACGGTGGAGAATAAAGGCCGTCATGNNAGGATTAAACAGAGCTATCTTAGATCAAGGCTGGGGCATGATGATTGATATGCTTGAGTATAAGCAGCAATGGCAAGGCGGCTTACTTATCAAAGTAAACCCACGCTACACCAGCCAGACCTGCTCTCAATGCCAGCATATCGCCAAGGAAAACAGACAAACTCAGTCCAAATTCGAGTGCGTCCAATGTGGTCATAAAGCCAATGCTGATATTAATGCAGCTAAAAATATTTTATCGGCAGGACATGCCGTTTTGTCTGCGGAGGGAGGATGCAGTAAAGGTCGCCCGTTGAAACAGAAAACTTGCGACGGTCGTGAGAAAGTCGCCTAAAGGCTAACGCTTTTAGAATCCCCCACTTGAGCGCAGCGAATGTGGTGGGAGTATGTCAAAAAAGCCCATTATCCTTAATGAGGAAAAAACTATGATTTATCAGTATTTAGACAAAGTGCCTGAATTTGCCGTGCCATTTAACGGTTGGGTGGCAGACTCAGCTCAAGTGATGGGTGATGTATATTTGGGTCATCAAGCCAGTGTTTGGTTTGGCGCAGTGATTCGCGGTGATAACGAACGCGTCCACATTGGTGACTATAGCAACGTGCAGGAAAACAGCGTTATCCATACCGATGCGGGTATTGAGGTAAAAGTTGGCAACTATGTCACCATTGGTCATTTAGCGATGCTCCATGGCTGCGAAATCGGCGATAATAGTTTGATCGGTATTGGGGCGATCGTGCTAAACCATGCCAAAATTGGCAAAAACTGTATCATTGGTGCCAATGCTTTGGTCACCGAAGGTAAAGAGATTCCCGATAATTCTCTTGTCATGGGCTCGCCTGCCAAAGTCGTCAAAACACTGACCGATGAGCAAGCTGCTATGTTGAGAATGTCAGCGGAGCACTATGCTGAGCGCTGCCAGAAGTTCAAAACGGGCCTAAAAGAAATCGCCATGCCAAGCTAAGCGTTAGCCAATAGCGGAGTCGTATAAAAAGTGAGTGGGTGATATTGGGCGATCTTTTTATATTTTTTAGGCGTTAAGTCATCAGCATCATCGCCAGCCAAATAATGGCAAAAATGATAATGCCAATGATAAGTCCGCGAAAAATATCATGGCGTACAGAGTAGTTGTTGAGATAATTATTGTTATTGGCTGTTTCATCGATATTTAGTGCGTTAATGCTTTCTGCCCCAGCGGATTTGCCAACGATGAACCCCATTAAAGCGCCAAGTAGCAACATAAAAGGCGTGAACAACCAAAAAATCTCGCCGTTACCAATACCAACTATTGAGCGAATGACCACAATGGCCAGATCGATCAGCAAACCGCCAAAGCCATACATGACTCCGTTCAAGAGTGCATAAAGCATACGGTCTAAGGGTGACTGATAACGGTTACCTAACTGCCGCTGTCTGATTTCTCTGATTGAGCGAGCAGGTCGACGTGGTTTATTCGGCAAATCGGTTTTATTATTAGGCGATGGCATAGGGTTCTCTGAGCTTTTTATTCAATATGCTAGATACAGTAAGCTACCATAATGTTGCTTGGCAAGCAGTAGCGTTTTGAAAGCTTACTCATCAAATTTTTTATTCATAAAACCACCGTTTCTGTTTTCCAAACCGTTTATAACAAACATGGTTTGTATTAAAAATACCAGGGCGTGTTGAACATTGGCGACA